>JAYTIZ010000069.1:0-7582 GCA_043731445.1 Gammaproteobacteria bacterium
CCAAAAATCGTTACCGATCCGGGACCAAAAAGCGTGACCATAGGCGTGCCTACGACCCTTCCTAGATGTGCTATGCCCGTATCAGGGCTGACCAGTAAGTACGCATGTTTTAAAAGATGCCAGAGTTGCGCTAGCGTCAGTTTCCCAGCATAGGAAAGGTGCTGCGACTGAGGATCAATTCCAGCAATAATTTTTTCCTCGCCGTACCCCGCACTCCATACCACTTGAAACCCTGCGCCGGTTAGATGCGTTGCAAGTGCGGCCCACTTTTCATTACCCCATAATTTAAGTACTGAGCTGGCGCCCACATGTAGTACCACATAAGGCTGTTGTGGCAAGCGGAATGGCTCCCAGTCAGGTTCCTCCCACAGTTTTGTTTGATAAGGTGCCGGTGTATTTCCACTGATCAGACCAGCCATTATGTCGCCCCATGAAGTGGGTTTGTCAGGAAAAGAAATTAACTCATCCACCGGCCAGCTTTTATAAGCCGGATGATCTCCTGCAAAGGCAACGATCCAGCGCGCCCCTAATGCTCGCGCCAGCCAACTGAAGCGATTGTCTCCAGGAATAATAGCTAAATCGAACCCGGATATTTTTATTAGCGCAATGAGAGCTCTAATATCACGCGGCTCGTAAGGTACAGCCGTAACCCCGTAAGGCCGTTTTTGATATAACAACACTATAGCCTTCGGCACAGTCATTACGATCTGCGCTTGTGGATACTGCTCGCGCAGCTTGGCAAGTAACGTAGTGAGCATAAGCGTATCACCCAACAGCAAATGGTGCGCGATGAGTATGCGCCGAGGATGCTGGGGCGCTGAACGGGGGCTCCCAATATTGACTAGGTAGCGCCATGCCAATACTAAAAGCAATAACAAGCGTGATGGCAAACGGCTACGCGATTTCATGAGTGACTCTTACAACTTACCAGCGTAAAAGTATGTCCGGCGGCGACCTTATCAAATATCAGTTCCATCTTGTCCAGCATGATATCCAGACCGAATTTCTGTTGCGCTAAATGGTGTGCATTGCTGCCTAGCGTGTGACGTAGTCGTGTATCCTCCAGGAGCCTGTACATCGTTTCCAGCAAAGGCTGCACTTGTTGGGGCTCGGTGATTAATCCTGTGACTTCATGTTCAACGACTTCCGTAATGCTGCCTACCGGTGTGGTGATTACAGGTAAGCCACAGGCCATGGCCTGCAGGATAGCCTGTGGAACACCCTCATTGGCGTAAGAAGGTAATACAAAGATGTCCATGGCTTGAAGCCAGGGCAATACATCACGTTGGTTACCCGGCATGACTACCCGGTTGCCAATGTTGAGTTCGGCAATTTTCTGCTGCAGGGCTTCACGTTGCGGCCCGTCACCCACTATCATCAATCGGATATTCTTATCAGTAAGTTGTGCGAAAGCTTCCAACAAATAGCGATGCCCTTTCCAACTGCGCAGAGTGGCAAGTATGCCGATGATATAACCGTCTTGGGCCAAACCGAGTCTTTTGCGTGCCTGGACGACATCTCCAGGCACAAAGTAATTCATGTCAATACCGGTTGGTACCGAAGTAATATGTTGCGCGGGATATCCATTATCAGTGATCAGTTGCTGGCGCAGGTTTTCACCCGTGGTCACAATATGACGTGCCGCTTTAGTATATAACCATCGCGTTGGAATGTTGTTAGCGATCGCTGGCGAGATATGGCGGGTACGCACTATAGGCGGCGCTTTTTTAAAGCATTGAGTGGCCAGCGCGACTAACCAACTGTCCGTGGAGCTGTGGGTATTGACCACAGCCATCGGGTTAGCTTTCAACCAGCGGAATAGCGCATACACGCCCCGCAAATTTTTTCGTGCCATAGGTAAACCTGTAACCGCAATATTACGCAAACCTGCCTCTGCGTAAATCTTCGCTTCCGGGGGGCAAAGCAAGGTCACCTGATGACCGCGCCTTATCATTCCCTCTGCTTCGGTTAAAATACGTATTTCCTGTCCTCCCCAACCAAGCGACGATTCGGTGTGTACGATATGCAAACGGCGATTCCCTGTGTTAGGCATCAAATACCAACAAACTCTTGTACAACGACAATAATTGCGCGCTCATGTTTTCAAAGGTCATTGATTCAACCGTCTTACATGCCATGTCCCCCAGTTCCTTCCGGTGCTGATCAGGTATTAAATTATGCATGCATTCAACTAATTTCGCCTCATCGAGAGCGTCGCACACATAGCCATTTTTACCATTCTCTATCAACTCTGCGGCACCACATTTCGTACTGGTAATGACGGGTAAGCCTGCAGCCATTGCTTCCAGAACCACATTACCAAATGGATCATACAAAGTGGGCAAAACAAACGCATCTGCCGCCCCATAGAAAGGTTTAACATCTTGTTGCGCACCTACAAAATGCACACGATTTGCCAGACCTAGCTTTTTCGCTTGTGCCAAAAAAGTACCCATCTTCTTATCTTTCCCCACCACCAGTAAATGCGTATCGTGTGGTAATTGAGCCATTGCCTCCAGCAATATGTGGATCCCCTTACGTTCAAATCCTGACCCCACGAATAGAAATACTATTGCCTCCTGCGGAATGGTATAACGATCACGTACCGTAGGGCGATAGTGCCGTAAATCAGGATGAAAAACTCGACTATCTACTCCGTTGGAAATTATGTGAATCCTGTCATCGGGAACATGAAAATATTGTTTTATTTCTTCTTTGACCATACGCGAGATGCAAATAACGGCGCGCAACCGGGTACTCTTAAACAATCTTTTTTCTGCTGAGCGTACATAATAGTGGTAGGGGCTCAAACATAAACGGGCCCGCCCCCACCAGCCCAGTACACGGCGGCGTTGTTTCAACCACTCGCGATGTACTCCGTCCCCGGCACGATAGATATCACAACAGGCTATACGCTCATGCGACTGCACAAGATTTATTGAATGGCGCTTAAGCTCTGCACAAACAGCTCTCGCAAACCCCCAGTCACGCCACAAACTTCCCAGATAAAAGGGATTACACGTCAACAACTCCACAAACTCTGTAGCTTGCCATTGGCGGGAAATTAAGGTCAGCTGTAACCCCTGATCTTGCAAAGCGGACAAAGCTCCTGATACGAATCGTTCTGCACCTCCGTCTGAGGCATAACGTTGACGCACTATAGCCAAACTAATAGGCTTCATAGTTCAGACTCGTTTATAATTTGTCTGACTGCACTTAATACCTCTGCCACTGCGAGCGTGCTTAAACATTCGCTCACCTTACCTCCTCCACAGCCATCGAGTCCGCAGGGCCGACAAGGGTGCTGCGAGGTGAGCACACGCGACGTGACCTGCCACGGGCCCCATTCGAGTTCGCCGCTTGGCCCAAACAGGGCCACTATTGGCGTTTGCATAGCGGCCGCGATGTGCATGGGCGCAGAGTCCACGCCCACAAAGCATTTGGCCTGAGCAGTCAAGGCAGATAATTGCTTCAGATTAAGTTGGCCCGAGAAATCAACTACCGCTCGACTCAACTTTATTTTTATTTTTCGCACTAGCTCCATTTCGGGCTTGCTGGGTGCGGCAGTGATAACCACACGCTGCCCCATATCCTGCAAGGCATCAATCAAAGCGGCATATTTGTCTACTTCCCAGCACTTAAACAACCAGCGTGAGGTAGGATGCAGGTGGATAAATCCTTTGTTGTGCAAACCGTGTTGCTCAAGCAATTGGCGAATGTCATTTTCAGCCTCCACGCCAGAAACTAACACGAGTCGGCGCTCGTCTTGACCTGGATAAATTCCCAGCCGGCGCAAGGCGTCCAGGTGCTGTTCCACGGTATGACGAGGCCTGGCCGGAAGCCGGTAAAGATGAGAGAAGCTATTGCGCCATAACTTGCCACGCTTGCGCGTAAATTCGCGTGCCACGCTAAAACGTGGATGTAGCAGCCGCGCCAGCCAAGGGCCACGGGGATTTTCGGTGAGATGTATTAGTAAGTCATAGCGCCTGTTGCGTAGAGCTTTTATCAAACGTATTTCATAGCCCAGCCGCTTTAACAGTCCCAATTTTTTCCATGCCCGGTCAACACAGAAAATGTTTCCGATCGCAGGATGCAGGCTCAACATCTCTTGAGTATCTTGATAAACCAGCGCATCAATTTCCACATGCGGAGCATGATTCTTCAAAACGCTTAATAGAGGAGATGTAAGTAATACATCCCCGTGATGGCGCAGCTTAATAACCAGCACACGGCGAATGGTAGACAGATCGATGGCATCAGTTAGCATTCGTTAGGCCCTATTATTGTGTTACTGCTGTCGTCGAACGCATTAGCAGGGTAGCGTGATGCCAGACTCGCGCGGGGGCAATACTTTGATAGCATGCCGGCTTGATCTCGGTGGCCTTTGTATAGTTGCAGGTGCGTCTTAGACAGGGTGCACAAATAAATTCCGCACATAGATGATGCTGATTTTCACCCAACGTGCCAGTCAGTTCCGGTTTAGTAGCACCGTAAAGAGTTACACAAGGAACTGACAATGCTGCCGCAAGATGCGCCAAACCGGTATCCACTGCTACCACAGCAGAAGCGTGACAGAGCACAGAGGCAACTTCGCTTAAATTCATCTTTGGCAACACCTCAGACTTTTTGGATGCGCTGGCAATGTGCTGCGCACGTTGCAACTCCGAACTACTTCCCCAGGGCAGGCATACGGTAAACCCCGCCTGATTGGCCAACTCGGCTAACATTATCCAGTAAGATTCCGGCCATTGCTTGCTAGTCCAGTTCGTACCGTGCAGAAATAATACATATTTCTCTCTGGCTGTGTGTTGGACAAACTGCCGCTTGTTGATGCCGTACTCTGGTGTATCCTGAGGTATTGCATACCCTAAAGCTGCTGCAAACAATTGGCGCATGCGCGCAATAGCATGCTGCTGCTCCAGAATAGTATAACGTTGCTGATAGGCGAGCGCTGACCAGGATTCTCGTGCCGAGGAAAAATCCGGACCGCAACGCTCACCACGAGCCATACAGGTGAGCAGTGCACTTTTCAACAGGCCTTGGGCGTCAATGATCTTGTCATATTTCTCGGCACGCAACAAACTCCAGAAGCGGGTCCATTCACCCGTACGTAAGGTTTTAATGGGTGCCCTGCGCCAGCGCCGCCACGCCACTGGGATCACCCGGTCTACCGCCGAATGCCAGGCCGGGATTTCTGCAAACGCTTCTTCCACCACCCAATCGAAACGTATGCCGGGCAATGCACGCATGGCATCGCTCAGTGCCGGCAAGGTATGCAACACATCACCCAGCGACGAAGTCTTTATCACCAGGACCTTCACTCGTGCAGTACCTCGACCATTTTATTCATGACCTGCTCGGGTTTCAGTAAACGCAGGCAATTCATGTGGCCCAGTGGACAGGTACGCTGCAAACAGGGGCTGCACTCTAAATCCAGAGACAAGATATGCGCTTCATTATTAAGAGGAGGAGTAGCATGCGGATCAGATGAACCGAAGATGGCAATAATTTTACGTTTAAGCGCCGCGGCAACATGCATCAGGCCGGAATCGTTAGTAATAACCAGTTCGGCCAGTGATAAAAGATCAATCGCCTCAGCCAGGGTAGTGCGCCCGGCAAGATCAATGCAGCCCTTACCTGCCAGCGCACCGACCTTAGCTGTAATCGCCGCATCTTTCTCGGAACCGAATAACCACACCGCCCAGCCCTCGGCCAGTTTAGCTTTAGCGATCTCGGCAAAATATTCCGCAGGCCAACGCTTGGCAGAACCGTACTCCGCGCCGGGACAGAGTGCCAATAAGGCTTGTTCAGGGCGGCGGATCAATTTCAGGCGTGTGAGGGCGGCACTCACATCATCTGGCATGACCTTAAGACTCGGCAAAGGTGTCATAGGTAACGCTTCATTCGCCACGATACCCAAGGCCAAAAAGCGCTGCACTGTCATGGGTAGAACCGATTTGTCCAAATGACGAATATCATTGATCAGGCCCCAACGCCATTCTCCTACATACGCAGTACGCACAGGAATATCTGCCCAAAATGGCACCAGTGCCGATTTGAGCGAATTGGGTAGGATAATTGCCTGATCGTAGGCTTTGGCGCGCAAACTGCGGCCCAGTCGGTAGCGTTCTTTTAAGCGCAATTCGCCATGCTCCAGCGGCATAGTAATCGCCTCCGTCACCTCCGGCATACGCAAGAGCAGTGGTTCACTCCAGACGGGGGCGAACACATCTATCACTACTTTCGCGTAACGTTCTTTGAGTAGCTTAAAAAGGCTTTGCGCCATGACCATGTCGCCGACCCAAGACGGACCAACTACCAGAATGCGCGCAGGGTTAAAAGCCACGGGTTGCATATCAATGATTTAGATCTGGCAATATAAGATCGCCCCATAACGGGGCCAAGTTGTTATAGTATAAACGCTTTTACAGACCCAGCCGGGGCGATCTTAATCAGTCGCCCACTAAATTTTTTACACACCTCCATTACAACTCATCCATGCACATTCTACTTATTGAAGACGATGTCAACACAGCGGCCTACCTGACCAAGGGTCTAAACGAGTCAGGCTACACTGTTGACCATGTCGCTGATGGAAAAGAAGGCCTATCCCTGGCCAGCAGTGAAAGCTTTGATTTGCTTATCATTGACCGCATGTTGCCCGGCATCAATGGCTTGGCCATCATCCAGGGATTGCGCGCCCAAGGAAAAATGACCCCCATCCTCATCTTGAGTGCGATGGCACAGGTGGACGAACGTGTGCTGGGTCTACGTGCCGGGGGTGATGACTACATTACCAAGCCCTACGCTTTCTCCGAGCTATTGGCACGCGTCGAAGCTTTATTGCGACGCGGACACTTGCAGTCAACTGACACCGTCCGGCTCAAGCTAGCCGATCTGGAAATGGATTTGCTTGCTCGCACAGTGAAACGCGCTGACCAGAGCATCGAATTGCAGGCGCGCGAGTTTCGTTTACTGGAATATCTGCTGCGGCATGCCGGACAAGTTGTAACGCGCACAATGTTGTTAGAAGGGGTATGGGACTACCATTTCGATCCACAGACTAATGTCATTGATGTGCACATCAGTCGCCTGCGGCAAAAGATTGACAAGGGCTTCGCCAAACCATTACTCCATACCATACGCGGCGCAGGGTATTCTTTAAGTGAAGATCGCTAGACTGTTCCGGACATCCACGTTCAGGTTATCGGTCATGTACATGGCCTTGTTCTGCGCCTCAGCGGTCATTCTACTGGGCTTCATTTACTTCGCCACGGTTGGGCTGATTGACAAGGAAACCAACGCAGCCATCGAAGCTGAAATTCGGGGTCTGACAGAGCAATATTCGGAGCTCGGCATTGACGGGTTGACGCGCGTCATTAAGGAGCGCTCCGGCAATGAAGCAGACCAAGGTGCTGTCTATATGCTTGCCGACGACCAGCTCAAACTGCTGGCCGGTGATATTTCAGTCTGGCCGAGTGGCACCCTGACTATAGATCATCGCATTCGATTTACCATTGGCACTAACCACTCCAACTCGGATGGCACACACGAGGTGGTCGCACAAATGTTCGAGTTGTCC
>JAYTIZ010000070.1:0-3221 GCA_043731445.1 Gammaproteobacteria bacterium
CGCTAAAGGTGAGTCGGTGGTTGTACTAAATGCTGCTTACAGATCACTCCCACTCAATCGTGGCGGGTGGTTTACCGGAGATGTCATAGACTACGCGGCTAATGCCGGGCACTTCATTAATGATGCGCGTAGATACCTTATCCAACAATTCATAAGGCAGATGCGCCCAGTGTGCGGTCATGAAATCTACGGTTTCCACAGCGCGCAGCGCGACCACATAATCATAGCGGCGGCCATCACCCATCACACCGACTGATTTCACAGGTAGAAACACCGCGAAGGCCTGGCTCACTTTTTCGTAGAAATTATGAGCACGCAGCTCATCCATAAAAATAGCATCGGCACGGCGCAGAATGTCGGCATATTTTTTCTTGACCTCGCCCAGAATGCGCACCGCCAAGCCCGGCCCTGGAAACGGATGACGGTAAACCATTTCGGCAGGCAGCCCCAACTCAACTCCCAGGCGGCGTACTTCGTCTTTGAATAATTCACGTAAGGGTTCGAGCAGCTTAAGTTTCAGCGTCTCGGGCAAGCCGCCGACATTGTGATGCGATTTGATGACATGCGCCTTGCCGGATTTTCCACCAGCCGATTCGATCACGTCCGGGTAGATGGTGCCTTGCGCTAGCCAGTTTACCTTGATGAGCTTGGCGGCCTGTTCCTGAAACACTTCCACGAAAAGCCTGCCGATAATTTTGCGCTTACGCTCCGGGTCGGAAATCCCGCGCAGTGCACTAAAAAAACGCTCTGCCACATCTACGCGGATAACCTTAATACCCATGTGTTTAGCGAAGGTCGCCATGACTTGATCGCTTTCATTTGCGCGCAGCATGCCGTGGTCAACAAACACACAGGTTAGTTGTTCACCGATGGCCTTATGTAGCAGGGCTGCCACAACGGACGAATCTACTCCACCTGAAAGACCCAGCAGCACATCTTCCTTGCCCACCTGCTCACGAATCTGCTTGAGGCTGTCTTCAACAATATGCTCCGCTGTCCAGAGTGCATCACAGCCACAGATGTCATGCACGAAACGTTGCAGGATGCGCGCACCCTGACTGGTGTGGGTAACTTCGGGATGAAATTGCAGCCCATAGAAATGGCGCGACTCGTCCGCCATACCGGCAATAGGCGTACTTTGGGTGGTGGCAATGACGCTGAAATTTTGTGGCAAACGGGTAGCACAATCGCCGTGACTCATCCAGACATCCAGCAGCCCATGCCCTTCTGCGTTGATATGATCTTCTATATCGCGCAGCAGCACCGAATGGCCACGCGCGCGCACTTGCGCATAACCAAATTCGCGCTTCGCCGAGCACTTTACTTCACCGCCGAGCTGCGCGGCCATGGTCTGCATGCCGTAACAAATGCCCAACACCGGGACACCCAGCTCAAACACAGCTTGCGGGGCGCGCGGAGCATCTTGTACGGTCACGGACTCGGGGCCACCGGACAGGATGATGCCCTTGGGATTAAAGTCGCGGAGTGTTTCGTCAGTGATATCACAGGCATGGATCTCGCAATACACACCTTGCTCGCGCACACGACGCGCGATCAGCTGCGTATATTGCGAACCAAAATCCAGAATCAGAATGCGGTGGGAGTGGATATTCATAAAAGTGGAGCAAAGAGTAAAGATAAAAGAGAAAAATAACAAATTCTAAGGCGCAACTCGCGCATGCTTTCCTTGCAACTTTCCCTCGGTATCTTTTCTCTGATGTTAACCACCCCGGTAATTCGGTGCTTCTTTGGTAATGGACACATCGTGCACGTGACTCTCACGCATACCTGCCACCGTGACACGCACGAACTTTGGCTTGGTGCGCATCTCATCAATATTTTTGCAACCCACGTAACCCATGCTGGCGCGTACGCCACCCATCAACTGATGCACGATAGCCTGAAGAGAACCTTTATACGGGACGCGGCCTTCAATGCCTTCCGGCACCAGCTTGTCAGCTTCGGAAACACCTTCCTGAAAGTAACGGTCGCTCGAACCATGCTGCCGCGTCATCGCGCCCAAAGAGCCCATGCCACGATAGGATTTATATGAACGACCCTGATAAAGTTCGATCTCGCCCGGTGCCTCTTCTGTACCGGCAAACATGCTACCTATCATGATGGAGTAAGCACCCGCCGCAAGCGCTTTGGCAAGATCGCCAGAATAACGGATACCACCATCGGCGATCAATGGAATGCCGGTGCCCGCCAAAGCTTCGGCCACATTAGTAATCGCCGTGATCTGTGGAACACCCACGCCGGAAATAATCCGGGTAGTGCATATTGAACCGGGTCCGATACCTACTTTCACAGCATCGGCACCTGCTTTAACGAGCGCATGCGCCGCCTCCGCCGTAGCGATATTACCGCCGATCACCTGCAAATTAGGAAAATGGTCTTTCACCCAGCGCACGCGATCTAACACACCTTGCGAATGGCCATGCGCCGTATCCACCACGATGACATCTACATCTGCCGCCACTAAGGCCGCAACACGTTCATCCGTGCCCTGCCCCGTGCCAACCGCAGCTCCCACGCGCAAACGTCCGAGGCTGTCTTTGCAAGCATTGGGATTTTCCTTGGCCTTTTGAATATCCTTCACGGTGATCAAACCGCGCAACTGGAATTTATTGTTCACTACCAGCACTTTTTCAATACGGTGCTTGTGCAGCAGACTGATAACCTCTTCGCGTTCCGCACCCTCTTTTACCGTAACCAGGCGATCCTTGGGCGTCATGATGCTGGAAACTGGATTGTCATACTTCGTTTCAAATCGCAGATCGCGGCTGGTGACGATACCCAGCAGGTTCTCACCCTCCACCACGGGCACACCGGAAATATTATTGGCACTCGTCAGCGCCAACACGTCACGGATACTGGTATCCGGAGAGACCGTAATGGGTTCTTTGATCACACCACTTTCAAATTTTTTGACCGTGCGCACCTGCTGCGCCTGCTCTTCAATGGTCATATTGCGGTGGATAATACCGATGCCACCTTCCTGGGCCAGGCTGATAGCAAGGCGCGCCTCGGTAACAGTATCCATGGCAGCGGAAAGCAAGGGGATATTCAGCTGGATCTCACGGGTCAACCATGTACCCAGCTTTACTTGCGCAGGGAGAACCGTGGAGTGCGCCGGCACCAGCATCACATCATCAAAGGTGAGGGCGTCCTGAACTACACGCATGGAGGGTTCCCTAGGGTAAAAAAGATAGCCGATC
>JAYTIZ010000071.1:0-4679 GCA_043731445.1 Gammaproteobacteria bacterium
ATCAGCGTACCCCAGTCGCGATGTTCGCCGGAACGCGGGTCTTCATGCTCATAGGCTGCGCTGCCATCAAAACGCGCCAGGCCATGCGCATCTTTGGGAAAGTGCCCAGGCACCCAGTCGAGCAACACACCGATTCTATGGCTATGGCAGTAGTCCATGAACCAGCGGAAATCATCCGGCGTGCCGTGGCGGCTCGTGACGGCGTAGTAACCCAGAGTCTGATACCCCCAGGACGCGTCGTAAGGGTGTTCGGTAATCGGCAATAGTTCGATATGGGTAAAACCGAGTTCGGTGACGTACTGCACAAGGCGTTTGGCTAATTCTCGATAATTGAGAAAACCGCCTTGTTCATCACGCTGCCAGGAACCGAGATGGACTTCATAAATGGACATGGGCTGATGCAGCCAGTCGGCATCTTTACGTGTGCGCATCCACGCTTCATCATTCCAACTGAAGGTGCTTTCCGGCATGGCGATGGATGCCGTACTCGGACGCAACTCGAAGTATTGCCCATAAGGATCTGATTTAACGTGTATTTGTCCGGAGTCGCGGCTACGTAATTCAAACTTATACAGCAGGCCGGTTTCCAAGCCGGGTATGAATAACTCCCACACTCCCTTGCCCTCGCGTATGCGCATGGGGTGGCATCTGCCGTCCCAGGCATTGAAGTCGCCTACCACGCTCACCCGCTCGGCATTCGGCGCCCAGACAGCGAACAGCACTCCGCTGATGCCATCTACCACACGGCTGTGGGCACCCATAAAACGGTAGGCATGCCAATGCTTGCCCTCGCTAAACAGGTGTAAATCATAATCGGTGAGTTGCGGGGGGAAGCAGTAAGGATCATAGCCGTGGTGGATCGTGCCGCTGGCATCTTCCCAGACCAGCCGGTAACGCTCGGGAACCTGATCGGTCAGCCCGCGCCACTCGAACAAGTCAGTCGCTTCCAGGCGCTGCATGGGGAAGATATCACGCTGGGTATCAATACCCACATGGGCTGCGGCAGGCAGGAAGACGCGGATAACCTCGCCGTCGTTGCCCACAGGATGCCTGCCAAGCACAGAAAACGGGTCGTAATGACGCGCTTGTAGTATCATTTGCAGTGCGGGGTCCAAAGCGGGCTTTTCTGGCTTCATTTGCATGGTGGGTAACTGTACAGGAAGCTAGGGGTGGATGGGTTGTTTGAGGACATAATATTTTTCAGCAAGCCGGATTTTATACCGGCTGTGTGGCAAACTGCGCGATAATAGCCAAATAATAGCACGGGAAGCGTTTCATGAAGTTGGGCCATAAGCAGCGTATTCTACAGCAACGTGCGAACGCCACGCTGGCATTGATTCTGGCCGGTGGCCGCGGTTCACGGCTGGAGCAACTTACGCTCTGGCGCTCCAAGCCCGCCGTACCCTTTGGCGGCAAGTTCCGCATCATTGACTTCCCCCTGTCCAATTGTATCAATTCCAACATCCGCCGTGTCGGAATATTAACCCAGTACAAGGCGCACTCGTTGATCGGACATATTCAGCGCGGCTGGAGTTTTCTGCGCGGCGAATTCGGCGAATTTATCGAATTGCTGCCCGCCCAGCAACGTATCGAAACATCGTGGTATGTCGGCACCGCAGATGCCATCTATCAAAATTTAGACATCATCCGCGACCACAAACCGCAATACGTGCTGTTACTGGCGGGAGACCATATCTACAAGATGGATTACAGTGCGATGATCGCGGCCCACGTTGAGAACGGCGCGGACATGACGGTAGGTTGCATCGAGGTGCCCATCGAAAAAGCCAAGGCCTTCGGCGTGATGACGGCGGCGGCAGACGGGCGCGTAGTACGTTTTAATGAAAAACCTGAACAACCGGAACCCATTCCAGGTCAGGAACATCTGGCGTTGGCTTCCATGGGCATCTATGTATTCAATGCCCTGTTCCTCTATGAGCAGGTGATTAAAGACGCCGGCACATCAACCTCTTCGCACGATTTCGGCAAGGACATTATCCCTTCCATCATCAACAAATATCGCGTGTTTGCGTATCCCTTCCACGAAGAAGGCACCACCAAACATGCCTACTGGCGCGATGTCGGTACGGTAGATGCCTACTGGGAAGCTAATCTGGAGTTGATCGGCGTGACGCCGGAACTCAACCTGTACGATGAAAACTGGCCCATCTGGACATATCAGGCACAATTACCGCCCGCTAAATTTGTATTCGATAGCGTAGACCGGCGCGGTATGGCCGTAGACTCGATGGTATCGGGAGGCTGTATCATATCCGGCGGCTTAGTGCGTCATTCACTGCTGTTTTCCAACGTCACGGTGCACTCGTACGCCACGGTCCTTGACTCGGTGGTGCTGCCCGATGCGGTGATTGGACGCCACTGTAGCCTGCGCAAGGTCGTGGTAGAAAAAGGCTGTGTGATCCCCGACAAAACCATCATCGGCGAAGATCCGGTGGAAGATGCACGGCGTTTCCATGTCACGCCCGGCGGCGTGGTGCTGGTAACGCCCGAAATGCTGGGCCAAACCAGACACCATGTCCGCTAAACAACGTCTCTCGGTGGTGCTGTGCTGGCACATGCACCAACCGCAGTATCGCGATCTGTTGAACCACACTTACACCCTGCCGTGGACCTACCTGCACGTCATCAAAGACTACGTGGACATGGTCGCCATCCTGGAAAATATTCCGGAGGCCCGCGCCGTCGTCAACTTTTCACCCATCATGCTGGAACAGATTGATGACTACGCGAAACAGCTACGTGAATATCTAGATCAGAAGCTGCCACTGCGCGACCCATTGCTGGCAGCGTTGGCCGCTATGCCGTGGCCGCTTGCAGAAGAAGAGTACAAAACGCTGGTCAAAAACTGTCTGCGCATTAACGAAGAGCGGCTCATCAACCGCTTTCCAGCATACCGGCGTCTGGCCGATCTCGCCGCAGGTTTTATCAAACCACTTGAGCCGATTACGTATCTGAGCGAGCAATATCTCGCCGACCTTCTGGTCTGGTATCACCTCGCCTGGATGGGTGAAACCGTGCGTATGAAAGACGAACGCATCCAACGCTTGATAGATAAGGGCAAGGCATTCAGCCTGCAAGACCGGCGCGTACTGCTGGAAGTGATTACTGAGCTGGTCACCTCTGTGATTGGCCGCTACCGCACACTCGCCGAAGCGGGACGCATAGAATTATCCATGACACCTTATGCGCATCCCATCGTACCGCTCCTGATCAATCTGGATTGCGCGCGCGAAGCGATGCCGCATCTGCTACTTTCAAACACGTCGCACGCATCAGAGAATAATCAGAGTTCCTCTCATGATTCCTATGATGGCGAAGAACGCCGTCAGGGACGTCCCGACCGCCGCCGTCATTCCAGTGTGCTACAGAAAAATTATCAGGGCGGTGTGGAGCGGGCGCAGTGGCATATCCGTACCGGCAAAGCATTCTTTAAGCAACACTTTGGCATGGAACCGCAGGGCTGCTGGCCTTCCGAAGGTGGCGTGAGTGCGGCAGCGCTGAAGCTGCTCGGCGACAACGGCTTTACCTGGGCGGCCAGCGGTGAAAAGGTACTGCACAATAGTGTTGCCCGGTCGGGCGGGATAGACAATGTAGTGCCTACCCAGCAACTCTACCAGCCCTATCGTGTCGCCAAGACCACTATCCCGTGTTTTTTCCGTGATGATGGTCTTTCCGATCTGATTGGCTTTACCTATTCCAAGTGGCACAGTGAAGATGCTGTCAACAATCTGATGCATCATCTGGAAAATATCGCCACAGCCTGTCATGACAAACCCGATGCCATCGTTTCCATTATCATGGACGGCGAGAATGCCTGGGAATACTATCCGGACAATGCCTACCATTTTCTCACTACCTTATACAAAAAATTAGCCAATCATGAGCGTCTGACATTAACGACGTTTTCGTCATATCTTAAAAATCGCTCACGGAAGCCTTTCACAGAACTGAAGGAGATGGTCTCCGGCAGTTGGGTGTACGGAACCTTCTCCACCTGGATAGGTGACTCGGCCAAGAATCGTGGTTGGGAAATGCTCTGCGCGGCCAAACAGGCGTTTGACACAGCGCTACGCTCAGGCCACCTAGAGGGCGATGAGCTCACGCTTGCCGAACAGCAGCTCGCCGTGTGCGAAGGCTCTGATTGGTTTTGGTGGTTTGGCGATTACAACCCTGCGGAAACCGTCAGCGATTTTGAAAAACTCTTTCGGCTGCATTTGTCTAACCTATATCAATTGATAGGATCACCCGTTCCTGATTATTTATCCTCGGTCATCAGCCATGGCAGTGAGACAGCTATGCGCAGCGGAACCATGATCCATTCGGCGACGGAGCAGGCCACTAGCAGCCTATGAATCGGAAAAGCCCGCTCCAGCGACGCCGGGCTGGCGTACTATTACATCCCACCTCACTCCCCAATACCTTCGGTAAAGGTGACCTGGGGCCGCAGGCTTATCGCTTCGTGGAATTTCTGGCAGCCAGCGGTATGACGGTATGGCAGCTGCTGCCGATGGGCCCTACTCATGAGGGCGACTCTCCTTACAATTGTTCGTCAGCCAATGCTGGTGACCCCTTACTCATCAGCCTGGAACTGCTCGTGGAACAAGGCTGGCTGGATACGGAAAATTACCGCGCGGGGCTAGCGCTATCAGGAAGTGGGC
>JAYTIZ010000072.1:0-8255 GCA_043731445.1 Gammaproteobacteria bacterium
AACTGGCGTCCACCCTTAACCGTTTTAGACACACGGTTGACGGCGATCAGCTTTTCTTGCAGACCGTCATTATTTTTTGGAACGTCGTACCCTGCCATAATTATTCCTTAGAATTCCAGGCCGTGTTCGCGCGCGGCATCGGCCAGAGCCTTGATGCGGCCATGATATTGAAAACCGGAACGGTCAAACGCAACACGGCTGATGCCGGTGCCTTTAGCTTTTTCCGCTATAGCCTTGCCGACCGCTGCAGCCGCGGCAACATTGCCAGTATTCTTAAGTTTAGCTTTCACATTGGCCTCAAGCGTTGAAGCACATACCACTACTTCCGATCCATTCGGCGCTATGATCTGCGCATAGATATGCTGCGGTGTACGATTTACGCACAAACGCGGCACACCTAGCTCCTTGATCTTGGCGCGGGTGCGTCGGGCGCGGCGTAAACGGGCGGTCTTCTTCTCACTGGACATAATGGCTTCTCGTTAAGACTACTTCTTCTTGACTTCTTTCTTGATGACAACTTCGTTCGTGTAGCGCACGCCTTTGCCTTTGTATGGCTCGACCGGACGATAAGCGCGAATTTTCGCAGCTATTTGTCCTACCTGTTGCTTATCTGTACCTTTAACGATGATTTCCGTTTGAGTCGGCGTCTCAATCGTAATTCCCTCAGGGATAACGAAATTAACCGGATGGGAAAATCCCAGCGTCAAGTTCAAGGTCTTGCCTTGCACCTGGGCACGGTAGCCTACGCCCACCAAGTCCAGTTTTTTACTGAAACCGCCGACCACACCATTGACCAGATTACTAATCAAGGCACGTGTGGTTCCAGCCATCGCATCTGAACTGGCCTCATTGTCGCGCGCCGTGATTTTAATCAGCTTGTCTTCTCGCACGACTTCTACGCAAGCGTGTACGGCAAGATGCAGGGAATTCTTGGCACCTTTAACAGTCAGCATCTGGCCGTTTATGCTGGCATCTACACCAGCGGGCAGGTTAACTGGATTTTTCGCGACTCTAGACATTAACGTTCCGCTCGTTATGAGACATAACACAATATTTCGCCGCCATACCCTGCGGCACGGGCAGCGCGATCAGTCATCACGCCATGCGAGGTAGACACAATGGCGATGCCCAGCCCACCGATCACCTTGGGTAATTTCTGCTTGCCTTTATAGACACGCAGACCGGGGCGGCTGACGCGGTCAATGGTTTCGATGACGGGCTTACCGGCGTAATACTTCAACGCAATAACCAGGCTAGGCTTGCCGTCTACCTCATCCACGCGGTAGTCGCCGATATAGCCTTCATCTTTCAGCACCTTGGCAATAGACTGTTTGACATTCGATGAGGGCATGGACACCTCAATCTTTTGCGCACCCTGAGCATTGCGCAGGCGCGTTAACATGTCGGCAATAGGATCAGTAATGCTCATCGTTAGTGACTTCCTCTAAAATCCAAGACGACCATTACCAACTGGCCTTTACCAAACCGGGTATATCTCCGCGCATCGCTGCTTCACGCAGCTTGGTGCGGCCCAGACCAAACTTCCGGTAAAAACCACGTGACCTGCCCGTAATGCGGCAACGGTTGCGTTTGCGGCAAGGACTCGCATCGCGCGGCAAAGCCTCAAAGCGACGGCGGGCATCCTGGCGCATTTGTTCAGTCACGGTTAGATCAGTCATTTGCTGCTTCAAGTCGGCGCGCTTGGCAGCATACTTTTTAAGCGTAGTTAAGCGCTTCAGCTCACGATTGACCATGGAAGTCTTTGCCATTTTGCTATTACCTTAAAACCTGTTATTTGAACGGAAAATGAAAGGCGGCTAATAACGCGCGGCCTTCTGCGTCAGTCTTGGCGGTGGTCGTGATAGTAATATCCATACCACGCAAAGCGTCAATTTTATCGTATTCGATTTCTGGGAAAATAATCTGCTCACGCACACCCATACTATAGTTACCACGTCCATCAAACGACTTGGCACTCAAGCCGCGAAAATCGCGGATACGCGGGATGGAAATATTTACCAGGCGATCTAGAAACTCATACATACGTTTACGGCGCAACGTCACTTTGCAGCCTATCGGCCAACCATCGCGAATCTTGAAACCGGCAATCGAAATACGGGCCAACGTCACGATTGGCTTTTGTGCAGCGATCTTGACCATGTCGCCAACGGCGTTATCAATGATCTTTTTGTCTGCGACAGCCTCACCCACACCCATGTTCAGGGTAACCTTGGTGATACGCGGCACTTGCATGACATTTTTGTAACCAAACTGCTTCATCAGCTCTTTGGTTACAGTCTTTTGATATTGCTCTTGCAGTCTTGCCACGCCGATTACCTATCAATCACTTCGTTATTCGATTTAAAGAAGCGCACTTTGCGACCATCTTCCAAGGTACGTATCCCTACGCGCCCAGCTTTTTTGGTGGCCGAGTTATACAGTGCGATATTGGAAATATGCAAAGACATTTCTTTCTCAACGATACCACCCGCTACTCCAGCATTAGGATTAGGTTTGGTATGACGCTTCACGACGTTGACGTTTTCAACGATGACACGGTCAACACCGGACAGGCGCAGCACATTCCCGCGTTTACTCTTGTCTTTGCCGGAGATGACGATTACTTCATCACCCTTCTTGATTTTTTTCATTTAAGCTCTGACCTATAACACTTCGGGCGCTAGTGAAACAATCTTCATAAACTTCTCGGTGCGCAATTCACGGGTTACTGGCCCGAAGATGCGTGTACCAATTGGCTGCTGCTGGTTATTGAGCAGCACGGCTGCGTTGCCATCAAAACGGATAACTGAGCCGTCGGGGCGACGCATGCCATGACGGGTACGCACGACCACCGCATCATAGACCTCGCCCTTCTTAACCTTGCCGCGCGGAATGGCTTCCTTGATGCTGACCTTAATGATATCGCCAATGCCGGCGTAGCGGCGCTTGGAGCCGCCCAACACCTTGATACACATGAGGCGCCGAGCGCCGCTGTTATCCGCTGCATCCAGCGTGGATTGCATTTGCAACATCTTTATCTCTCCAACAACTTAAACTTTTACAGGATTCGGGAAAGCTTTCTAGTTTAGCATTAAAAATGGGTAAAACCCACAGATCTTAGACCACAACAGCCTTTTCCAATACCTTTACTAGGCGCCAGGCCTTAGTTTTGGCAATAGGCCGGCACTCTTCAATCGTTACCAGGTCACCCTCATGGCATTCATTCGTCTCATCATGGGCATGCAGCTTGCTGGTGCGCTTCACATATTTACCGTAATCGGGGTGCTGAGCCTTACGCTCAATCAGAACGGTAATGGATTTATTCATCTTATTGCTGATCACGCGGCCAGTGAGGCTGCGGGTAAGTTTTGTGTTCTCACTCATGTGCTTCACCCGCCTTCTGATGCAGTATAGTTTTGATACGCGCAATGCTGCGGCGCACGTCCTTGACCTTATTGGGCTTGCTCAACTGACTGGTGCCCTTCTGCATGCGCAGATTAAATTGTTCGCGGCTGAGCTCGAGTATCTCTTTCTGCAAGTCAGCAACACTTTTTTGCTTGAGTTCACTAGCTTTCATCACATGATCGTCCGCGTTACAAAAGTGGTTAATACCGGCAGCTTGGCAGATGCCAATTTAAAGGCCTCTCGTGCCGTCTCTTCGGTCACGCCTTCCATTTCATAGAGCATACGGCCCGGCTGTACCTGGGCTACCCAATACTCGACGTTGCCCTTGCCGTTACCCATACGTACTTCCAGCGGTTTCTTGGAAATAGGTTTGTCGGGGAACAGGCGTATCCAGACTTTACCGCCGCGTTTCACGTGACGGGTCATGGCGCGGCGTGCGGCCTCGATTTGGCGGGCTGTTACGCGGCCACGAGTAGTCGCCTTCAAGCCATATTCGCCAAAGCTCACTTTGTTACCAGTGTTGGCAAGGCCGCGATTCTGGCCTTTGAACTGTTTACGAAATTTAGTGCGTTTAGGTTGTAACATCGTTATTAACCTGCTTGTTGAGCCGCAGCGGAAGGATTAGCTTTGTCAGCTGCCTCAGCGCCTTGATCGGCTAAATTGAACGACTCACCCTTAAAAATCCATACTTTGACGCCAATGACCCCATACGTGGTATGCGCTTCGGCCAGGCCATAATCAATGACTGCACGCAAAGTGTGTAATGGCACGCGGCCTTCACGATACCATTCACTACGCGCGATCTCGCCGCCATTCAAGCGGCCGCCTATATTAATCTTGATGCCCAGACCACCGGTACGCATGGCGTTGGTTACTGCACGCTTCATGGCGCGGCGAAACATGATGCGCTTTTCTAACTGCTGTGCGACGCTTTCTGCCACCAGGTAGGCATCAAGCTCCGGCTTACGAATCTCTTCCACATTAATGTGCACGGGCACACCCATCATGTCGGAAACCTGCTTGCGCAATGATTCAATATCTTCGCCCTTCTTGCCGATAACAATACCGGGGCGGGCCGTGTGAATAGTAATACGTGCGTTACGCGCGGGGCGTTCGATCTGAATACGGCTGACCGACGCTTGCGCCAGTTTCTTCTTCAGGAATTCGCGCACCTTCAAATCTGTGTTCAGATAGTCGGCAAAATTCTTGGTATCGGCGTACCACTTGGATGTCCAGTCCGCGACGATTCCTAAACGCATTCCAACCGGATGTACTTTATGACCCATACTGTATTTTCCTTAACTCAACGCTTGTCTGCGACAGTCACGGTGATATGGCTGGTGCGCTTCAAGATACGTGCACCGCGACCCTTGGCACGTGCGTGCATGCGTTTTTGCATGGGCCCGCCGTCCACAAAAATAGTATCCACTTTCAGCTCATCAATATCTGCGCCCTGATTATGCTCGGCATTTGCAATCGCCGATTCCAGTACCTTTTTAATCAAAATAGCGGCTTTCTTCGGGCTAAAGGTCAGTAATTGCAGAGCCTTTTCCACCGGCATGCCGCGGATCTGATCGGCCACCAGACGCGCCTTCTGCGCGGAGATATGGCTATACTTTAATTTCGCTAGGGTTTGCATCGTTATGCGCTCGCTGCTTCTTTAGCTTTTTTATCGGCTGCCGAGGTGTGCCCCTTAAAGCTGCGGGTAGGAACGAACTCACCCAGCTTGTGGCCCACCATATTGTCGCTGATCAGCACAGGGATATGCTGCTTGCCGTTATGAATGGCGAGCGTCAATCCGATCATATCGGGTATGACCATCGAGCGGCGCGACCAGGTCTTGATCGGCCGTTTATTATTAGCCGCGCTTGCAGCCTCGACCTTCTTGAGTAAATGGCCATCTATAAACGGGCCTTTTTTAATGGAACGTGGCATGTTGTCTCTCGTCTTTATTTAGTACGGCGACGCACGATTGCGCCATCCGTACGCTTGTTACCGCGTGTCTTGTAACCCTTGGTCGGTGTGCCCCAAGGCGAAACCGGATGACGTCCACCGGATGTACGGCCTTCACCACCACCGTGCGGATGATCCACCGGGTTCATGGCTACGCCACGCACCGTCGGGCGAATACCGCGCCAGCGTTTGGCACCGGCCTTACCCAACGAACGCAGACTGTGTTCTGCATTACCTACTTCGCCCAGCGTGGCGCGGCAATCGGCCAAAATCTTGCGCATCTCACCAGAGCGTAAGCGCAGAGTTGCATGCGCACCTTCACGCGCGATCACTTGCACACCTGTTCCGGCACTGCGCGCGATCTGCGCACCTTTGCCAGGCTTCATTTCTATGCAATGCACCGTGCTACCGATGGGAATGTTACGCAGTGGCAAACAATTGCCTGACTTAATCGGCGCATCACTGCCCGACAGAATCTGATCACCCTGCTCCATCCCTTTGGGAGCGATGATGTAGCGTCGCTCGCCATCCGCATACAGCACCAGCGCAATATGCGAGCTGCGGTTAGGATCGTACTCCAGGCGCTCAATTGTCCCTACGATGCCGTCCTTGTCGCGCTTAAAATCAATAATGCGGTAATGCTGCTTATGACCGCCGCCCTGATGGCGTGTGGTAATACGGCCCTGGTTGTTACGGCCCGCTTTTTTGCTCTGCTTCTCAATCAGCGGCTCGTAAGGATCACCCTTGTACAAACCAGGAGTGACCACCTTGATGACAAAACGCCGTCCGGGTGAAGTAGGTTTAGTTTTAACCAGTGCCATAATAAAATCCGCTTATATCCAGGTGTTACTTGCTGTCTGTGAAATTAATGTCGAAGCCAGGCTTCAGGCTGACGTAAGCCTTTTTCCAATCGCTTCTGCTACCAAGACGTTTGGGCTTGCCGCTCACATTGGTAGTACGCACGGCGTCCACCTGCACATTAAAGAGCAATTCGACAGCACCCTTGACCTCGTTCTTATCCGCATCATTTGCCACGCGAAACACGAACTGCTTGTTGCGATCAGCTACCCGCGTGCTCTTTTCCGAAATATGCGGGGCAATCAGCACTTTCATCAAACGTTCCTGATTCATGCCAGCAACTCCTCTAACTTCTTCAGCGCTGCAACGGTGGTCAACACCTTATCAAAACCCACCAGACTGACCGGATCAACCGCAGCCGCCGGACATACTTCTACGCGATACAGGTTTCTTGCCGAGAGGCCCAGCTTTTCATCCAGACCTTCGGTGAGGATTAACACTTCTGACAAACCAAAGTCGGTGAGTTTTGCCCTCAAATCCTTGGTGCTTATAGCGTCCAGGGCAAAGTCATCCACTACCATCAGTCGCTCCTGACGTATCAGTTCGGACAGGATGGAGCGCAATGCGGCGCGGTACATCTTCTTATTAACCTTTTGCGAATAATCGGCAGTGACTGCCGCAAAAACCTTACCGCCGCCGCGCCAGATGGGGCTGCGCGAGGTACCCGCACGGGCACGTCCGCCACCCTTTTGGTTCCAAGGCTTTTTGCCGCCACCACGAACCTGCGCACGGGTTTTCTGAGCGTGCGTTCCGGCACGTCCGCCTGCCAGATAAGCAGTGACGACCTGATGTATCAGGGGCTCATTAAAATCACACGCGAAAGCGGCATCAGCAATTTCGATCGTCTTTGCCTTGCCACCCTTTTTGCCAGCGCTGCTGAGATTGAGTTCCATAATTATTCTTATGCTGCCTTTTGAGTACGTGCCTTAATGGTGGGGCGCACGATGACATCAGCGCCCGCAGGGCCAGGCACAGCGCCCCGGATCAGTAACAGGTTGCGTTCGAGATCTACGCGCACGACTTGCAGGTTTTGCACGCTGCGCCGGACATTACCCAACTGGCCCGACATCTTTTTGCCTTTGAACACGCGGCCCGGCGACTGTCTTTGACCTATCGAACCTGGTGCGCGGTGTGACAAGGAGTTACCGTGCGTGGCATCACCCATGGTGAAGTGATGACGCTTGATGGTACCGGCGAAACCCTTACCGACCGTAGTGCCCGCGACATCTACCATCTGGCCATCCTTAAAAATATCTACTTTAAGTTCGGCGCCTACGGCGATATCGTTGCCTTCGCCTTCACCCAATCTGAATTCCCACAAACTGCGTCCGGCTTGCACGCTGGCTTTGGCGAAATGCCCTGCCGCTGCTTTGGTAACGCGCGAAGGGCGACGTGTGCCGAGTGTGATCTGAATGGCGCGGTAACCGTCATTGTCCGTCGTCTTGACCTGACTCACGCGGTTAGGCTCTACTTCAATCACTGTCACAGGTATCGAGACGCCTTCATCCGTAAAGATGCGCGTCATACCACATTTGCGTCCAATTAATCCGATGGCCATGAGTACGGTCTCTTAATTCAACTTAATCTGCACATCCACACCGGCGGCTAAATCCAACTTCATCAAGGCATCCACGGTTTTATCCGTCGGATCTACGATGTCCATCAGCCGTTTGTGGGTGCGTATTTCGTATTGATCGCGCGCGTCTTTATCTACGTGCGGCGAGGTCAATACCGTGAAGCGTTCGATCTTGCTCGGTAGCGGAATCGGACCATGCACCTGTGCGCCGGTGCGCCGTGCGGTTTCCACGATCTCGCGCGCCGATTGATCGATAAGGCGATGATCAAAAGCCTTCAAACGAATTCTTATTCTTTGGTTAGCCATAGGTTACTCAATGACCTTACTAACGACGCCGGCCCCGACGGTCCGTCCGCCTTCGCGAATGGCGAAGCGCAAGCCTTCTTCCATGGCGATGGGGTTGATCAGGGCGACGGTCATCTTGACGTTGTCGCCGGGCATGACCATTTCGATGCCGGCGGGC
>JAYTIZ010000073.1:0-5485 GCA_043731445.1 Gammaproteobacteria bacterium
GCCTGGAGGACACTGCAAAACTTGCCGGGCAAATGGAGAAGATCATCCTCCAAAAACTGAGTGACAAGGAACTCAACACTCTGCTTACTAATGTCGGCGTAACCCTGCTGGATTTTAGCCGCATCAAATTTGACAGTAATTACGTGCAATTCGTTGTGGATCTGAAAAAACAGGCACCGGAAGGCATTCTGGATGCCTGGATCGGGCCCTTGACGCATCTTAATTTTCATCCGGAGCACGGGGAGCGCACTCGCAGCACCGAAGCCATCATCAACGAACTGCGCGAGGCCTTGCAGGGTTTGTCTGGTGTGCAACGGCTCTCGATATTGCTGCCGGAAGGCGGGCCTGCCGGTGCCGATATCGAGATCGGCGTGACCGGGCCGGATGTGAATGTGCTACGCGAATTAGCGACGGGTATTACGGCTAATCTGAAGCAACTTCAGGGTACGCAAGACGTGCAGCACGATCTGCAACCCGGTAAACTGGAATTTCAATATGCTCTCAATGAACGCGGCCGCCAACTGGGTTTAACCCAAAGTGCGCTGGCGGAAGTGGTGCGCAGTGGATTTTTTGGTGCAGAGGTAACGCACGTTAACCTGGGTGAGAAGCGCGTACCGGTGCGAGTGATTTATCCGGAGGATGTGCGCAGGCAGGCACAGAGCCTGAAGAATCTGCGCCTCACCCTGCCGGACGGCGGCACTGTTTATCTGGGTGAAGTCGCTGACATACAGCCGGGCCGTAGCTTCGATACCATTAACAGGAGTGACCAACACCGCCTGGTGACGATCACTGCGGAGGTGAATAGCTCTATTACGACACCGCTACAAATCACTGAACAAATACGCAAAAAATATGCGAGTCTCAGCAAAGATTTCCCGGGCTATGAGCTGCTCTTTTTGGGTGAGAAAAAAGAGGCTAATGAATCCATTCAGGGGATGTCGCGCGCCATGCTGATCGCCCTGTTTATGATCTTCATTATCCTCGCTGCCTTGTTCAAGTCTTTACTCGATCCACTGGTAGTAATGTTCGCTATTCCTTATGGTGCCATCGGTGTTATTTTCGGACATGCTGTGCTGGGTTACCACTTGCAGTTTTTATCGCTGATCGGTGCGCTGGCGCTCACCGGTGTAGTGGTGAATAACTCTCTATTGTTGATTGATGTGAGCAACAAATTAGTCGCCAAGGGTTGGGCACGCGACGAGTCGCTCATTGAGGCATGCCGCGTGCGCATCCGGCCCATTCTGCTCACTAGCATTACCACTATTTTAGGCATCTCGCCGCTAATTTTCTTTGCCACGGGTTCCACCGCTTTTCTGTCGCCCACTGCGGTGAGCTTGGGTTTCGGTTTGCTGGTCTCCACCGCGCTTACCCTCGTCGCCTTGCCGTGCTTTTATCTTATCGCCGATGATCTGCGTCGCTGGGCGCGCTCGAAATATTCACCCACACCCAAGCTGAGTACCGAATGAGGAAAGTATCGTGCCTGAGCGTTTAGAAAAACTGAGCCGCTGGTTACGCGAAGATCTGGGCATCACGGAATTTCAGATTGCCCCCGCTTCGAGTGATGCGAGCTTCCGTCGTTATTTCCGCGTGCGCGATGCCTACGCCCGCGTGCCGCACACTCGCATTGTTATGGATGCCCCGCCTGCCCAGGAAGATTGCCGGCCCTTTGTGAACATTGCCCGCGCCTTCCATAAACTGGGTCTCAACGTGCCACAAATCCTGGAGCTTGACCTGGAGCAAGGCTTTCTGCTGCTCAGCGATCTTGGCGTGCACCAGTATCTGGATCAGCTCAATGAGACCAGTGTAGAAAAACTCTATGGCGATGCATTCGACGCATTACTGCTTCTGCAATCACGCTGTAATGAGAAAACAATCAATCTGCCGCCCTACGATCATGCCTTACTAGTGCGCGAGATGAGGTTGTTCGACGAATGGTTTGTGCAAAGACATCTGAGTGTGACGCTCACTGACGAACAAGTGACTGCGCTGCATCAGGTGTATGAGTTACTGGCACAATCAGCGCTGGCACAACCCAAGGTTTGCGTGCACCGCGATTACCACTCACGCAACCTGATGGTCACTGAAATTAACAACCCAGGCATTCTGGATTTTCAGGATGCGGTCATGGGGCCAATCACCTACGATCTGGTTTCCTTGCTGCGCGATTGCTACATCGCCTGGTCGCCGGAGCAGGTAAAGAAATGGGTCAACTTATATCAGCAGCGTGCTATCCAGGAGGGCCTATTAGCACATGACGATCCGGCGGAATTTATGCGCTGGTTTGACTGGATGGGCGTGCAGCGCCACTTAAAAGCCATCGGCATCTTCGCGCGTCTGAATATGCGCGACGGCAAGCCTGGCTATCTGAAAGATATTCCGCGCACACTGGGCTATGTGGTGGCCGTGAGTCGCCGCTATCCAGAGTTGGCCCCGCTGCAAGATTTGCTGCGCGAAGTCGTCGTGCCGCGGCTCGCCAGTGTATCGGCATGAGAGCGATTATTCTTTCCGCTGGACGGGGCGAGCGTATGCGCCCGCTGACGGACCATACGCCCAAGCCGCTGTTAGTAGCCGGTGGGCAGCGACTCATCGAATATCATATTAGAGCGCTGGTCAGTGCGGATATCACCGAGATCGTCGTCAATCACGCACGTCTGGGTGAGCAGATCGAGCAGGCGCTAGGCGACGGCAGCGCTTATGGTGTACACATCCGTTATTCCGCCGAAGGTGACGATCCCCTGGAAACCGGTGGAGGTATTTATCAAGCATTGCCCTTGCTCGGAGACGATCCGTTTATCGCAGTCAATGGTGATATCTGGACAGATTACCCCTTTGCGCAACTGCCCGTCGAACCAGACGGCTTAGTGCACTTGGTGCTGGTGGATAATCCGGCGCATCATCCTGCCGGTGATTTTGGGCTGAATAACGGCGTGGTAACAGAGCAGGCAGAAAAAAAACTTACGTTTAGCGGCATCGGTGTCTACCGCCCGGCATTATTTGCCGAGTGCACAGCGGGGAAATTTCCACTCACACCGCTGCTGCGCTACGCCATGAACCTCGGTCAGGTAAGCGGCGAGCACTACACCGGGCGCTGGATGGATATCGGTACACCGGAGCGTCTACACGAGCTTGATCAACGCCTGAAATCTCAACGGGCTTAGATGGAAAGGTGACACACCGTCCGCACCTTCTAGTAGCCATTTCAGCACACGGGTTTGGCCATACCGCACAAACTGCGCCGGTGGTGAATGCCTTGCGCCAACATTTTCCTGAATTGCGGCTCACCTTACGTACCGCCGTACCGCGTAGCTTGCTCGATGCGCGCTTCGGGGGTGAATTTGAACACAGCACCGTCGCCAGTGACGTGGCTATGATCATGGATTCTGCTCTGGATGTGCGCAGGGAGGAAAGTGCGCTGGCCTACGCACGTTTCCATGAAGAGTGGGAACAAAAAGTGGACGCCGAAGCTACGGTATTAAAAAAACTCGCTCCGGATTGTGTGCTTGCCAACGTTCCCTATTTGACCTTGGCTGCCGCCAAGTACGCCGGGATTCCTGCCGTTGCGATCTGCTCGCTGAACTGGGCCGATATATATGCTTATTACTGTGCTGGATATCCAGAAGCCGGAAAAATACATGCGCAAATTCTCGCAGCGTATAACAGTGCCGATATTTTTTTGCAGACCGAACCCAGTATGCCGATGCGCGATATTAACAAGCGTCGCACCATCGGTCCGGTTGCGCGACTAGGTAATAACCGGCGTGCTGAGATCAATGTGCGCTTGGGATTGGCAGGAGATGAGCGTCTTGTGCTGATTGCGCCTGGCGGGATCGCCATGCGCCTGCCCATCGAAACCTGGTCGCGTGTGCCCAAGCTGCGTTGGCTGGTGATGCAAGACTGGAAGATTAATCATCCCGATGCTTTGCCGCTTGAAGCACTAGATATGCACTTCGTGGATGTCTTGTGTAGTTGTGATGCTTTAATAGGCAAGCCCGGTTATGGGAGTTTTGCCGAGGCTGCCTGCAATGGCGTGCCGGTGCTCTACGTGAAGCGTGACGGTTGGCCGGAAGAGCCTTATCTCGTCGAGTGGCTGCAACAGCATGGACGCTGCCTGGAAATAGGGCGTGCCGAACTCTATCGCGGGGATATTCATGCGGCACTGACCGCGCTGTGGGCGCTGCCTATTCCCGTACTGCCCGAACCCGTAGGCGCTCAACAGGCTGCAGATTATTTACTCGAGAACTATTTGCTCACCTCTGCAACCGAGTCTCTATAGCGAAGCGAGTACCACACACTTCCTATCCATTCGTGCAGCGCGAGGCTACTCTCCGCTAGAGACTTGGCACCCGGCAGCCAGCCGAGTATGCCCTGCGTTTCTTCCGAGTTGACCGAATAGAAACGGGTAGGCGCAGGGGTCACTTTGAGTCCAGCCTGTTCAAAAATCTTTACCGCACGCGGCATATGCCAGGCATGCGTGACAAGATAGATATGTGTTATCCCCTTTTCATTCAGTAAATTTTTGGTGAAGAAGGCATTCTGTGCCGTGGTACCACTTTGTTGTTCTGCCCAGCCTGCCGTAATCGCGTAATCTTCACTTAATACCTGCTTCATCAGCAGGGCTTCGGAGACATCCTCGTTTAAGGGGCTGCCACCGCTTAACAAGAGTGGAAGGCCTGTTTCTTTATGCAGCCGGACAGCATAGCGTAAGCGCTCCAGCCCTAGTGCTGTCACTGTGTCGCCCAGATATTCTGGCGCATTGGCGTAGCGGCCGTTGCCAAGCACGACAATAGCTTGCGCACCATTATCGCGCAGATCTTTTGCCTGCAATGCCGGGTAAGTTTCCAGGCTCTGCAGCAGCGCATGCGCCGTCACCGGAATGCTCAAGGCATAGAGGCTTACTGTGCCGATCAAGATAAAAACGACGGCCGCATAACCGTGCCGCCGCGACAGCAGCAGGCCCAAGGCCAGCAAAACAATGATGATGCCGGGAGGCAATATCAGTGTCTCAACGATACGGGTAATTATGATTTCCATACACTCTCCTACGCAGGCAATAATAGCCTGCAAGCGCTGCGGATGCTAGAATTCACCACCTCCAGGCGACTTACACCATGCTCGAACTTAATCCCGTCTTCAATCGCATCAAAGATATGCAAGAGCGCAGCGCCGCGCTTAGGGGGTATCTTTGACTTTGACACTAAGCGCGAACGTCTGACGGAAGTCGAGCGCGAGCTGGCCAATCCGGACATCTGGAGCAAACCCGATCGCGCCCAGGAATTAGGCCGCGAACGGGCGCAACTGGAGCAGATAGTCAACCTCTTGTCCCGGCTAGGTGGCGGTCTGGACGAAGCGCAGGAGTTACTGGGCATCGCGGGCGAGGAGAACGACGAGATCACCGTTGGTGACGTGGTCATTGAGCTCGATGACTGGGAAAAGCAACTGGCCGATCTGGAATTTCGCCGCATGTTTTCCGGCGAGATGGACGCCA
>JAYTIZ010000074.1:0-9684 GCA_043731445.1 Gammaproteobacteria bacterium
AATATCTTCGTCAAACTGCTGGTCAAAAACTTTAGCTTTCATATAGTGCCTCCTCCTCGGTACGTGAGCGACGAACAGAAATAAGTCGAATATTTAAACCTCTGTATGTGACCACGGCTGACCAATGCTTTCCGTTAATTAACCCTATCATGAGGTAACGAGGCTCATCTTGTGTTTTACAGGAACCTCCAATAAGCTTGGGTCATTCCATAACGCTTGGGCATCAGTAAAACTGATACCGTGCTTTGCAAGATTTGTCCGACTTTTTGCGTCGTCAAATTCAAAAACTATCATGGTATATAAATTATACCTTTATCGCACAAAAATCAAGTCTGATGGGATGTGCTCTAGTGGCTAAATTCAACGGCCTACGCGGCTTTTCGCGCAGGTTCAGTTGACTTCTAACCGCCTATTTCCCATACTTTTACGCCTGCGTAAACCCACCAGCACTCACTAATTTAATAATAATTATGCAAAATCAAAGGGATGAGCAGAACACCGTGTTAGTGCAAATTCGCGGTCTGCACTTTTCGCGCGGATCACGCAAAATTTTTGACGGTGTGGACATTGATATCCGGCGCGGCAAAATCACGGCCATCATGGGGCCTAGCGGCACCGGCAAGACCACGCTGCTGCGGCTGATCGGCGGCCAATTGCGGCCCTCTGCGGGAACGGTGCTCGTCGCTGGCGAAAACGTGACGAAACTTTCGCGTAAGGAACTCTATCATCTGCGCAAACGCATGGGCATGTTGTTTCAAAGTGGTGCCCTGCTCACCGATATTAATGTGTTCGACAACGTGGCTTTCCCCTTGCGCGAACACACCAAACTTCCTGACAGCATGATCCGCGATTTGGTGTTGATGAAACTGGAGGCCGTCGGGCTGCGTGGTGCGGTGAAGCTGATGCCCAGCGAACTCTCCGGCGGCATGGCGCGGCGCGTGGCCCTGGCGCGCGCAATTGCACTGGACCCGATGATGGTCATGTACGATGAACCCTTTACCGGACAAGACCCCATCTCTATGGGTGCGATCGTGGATCTGATCCACAAACTGAATGACACGCTTGGCCTCACCAGCATCGTGGTGTCGCACGACGTGCCGGAAACCGCCAGCATTGCCGACTACATCTATCTTCTCTCCGAAGGTAAAGTGATTGGACATGGCACACCCGAACAAATGATGAACTCCGATTCCAGCCGCGTGCAGCAATTCATGCAGGGGCTGGCCGATGGGCCGGTGCCCTTCCATTATCCGGCGGCGGATTACCAGGATGACCTGCTCAACGGCGGTCGCAATGGAGTCGCGAAGCGATGAATACCTTACAAGCACTGGGCCGCTGGGGGCTCAACTTTTTCGAGCGCCTGGGGCGTGGGCACCTGTTTTTATTTCAGGTGCTGGCGAGTGTGCCCGGACTGGTGCTCAGGCCGCGCCTAGTGATTCAGCAGTTGTTTTCGGTAGGCGTGCTGTCATTGCTGATTATTCTCGTCTCAGGATTGTTTGTCGGCATGGTGCTCGCCCTGCAAGGTTATAATACGCTGGTCAAATTTGGTGCCGCTGAATCGCTGGGCATCGTGGTAGCTTTGTCGCTGGTGCGCGAACTCGGGCCGGTGATTGCGGCCCTGCTCTTCGCGGGACGCGCAGGTTCGGCGCTCACTGCCGAGATCGGCTTGATGAAAACGACCGAGCAATTGTCGGGCATGGAAATGATGGCGGTGGATCCCCTCGCACGGGTCGTTGCGCCACGTTTTGTAGCCGGGCTGATCTCTATGCCGCTGCTGGCTGCTATCTTCAGTGCGGTAGGCATATTCGGGGGCTTTTTTGTAGGCTGCGGGGTGCTCGGTGTGGATGACGGCGCATACTGGTCACAGATGAACGCCGCCGTGGATCTGCACGAAGATATTTACAATGGCATCATCAAGAGTCTGGTGTTCGGCTTTGTGGCGTCATGGATCGCCGTATTTGAGGGCTATGACACCCTGCCCACCGCAGAAGGTGTGAGCCGCGCCACGACGCGCACTGTGGTGCACACCGCACTTGCAGTCCTGGGGCTAGATTTCGTATTAACAGCATTAATGTTCGGAAACTTTTAAAATAAAGTAAAACCAGTCATATCAAGGTTCGTTGGGAGATAAGCTATGCATCAGAGAACCATAGAAATCATCGTCGGTCTGTTCATTGCCGCAGGACTTGCGGCACTTTTAGTGCTCGCCATGAAGGTCAGTAATCTCGGCAGCTATAGCGATGAAGGCGGCTACGAACTTAAGGCCAAATTCGAAAACATCGGCGGACTTAAGGTACGCTCAAAGGTTACCGTCGCAGGTGTACGCATCGGACGCGTGGAAAAAATCGGCATTGATCAGGACACGCAAGAAGCTCTGGTGACACTGCGCATCAACCCAGAGTACAAACTCACCACTGACACTAACGCGAGCATCTTCACCTCCGGTCTGCTAGGTGAGCAATATATTGGGCTTGAACCAGGCGGAGATACCCAAATGTTGAAACAAGGTGATGAAATAAAGCTGACCCAGTCCGCGCTGGTGCTGGAGAAACTGATCAGCCAGTTCCTGTTCAGCAAAGCCGAAGGCGGCGACAAAGATAAAAAGTCGCAATAAGCGTATCATCATCGCGTATGAACCCAGCCAGAAACCCACTCATTAGCAAAGTGCTCCTTGGCGCTATAGCGTTTTTGCTGAGTAGCACCGCTACGCTGGCAGCTCCTTCGGAAGCGCTAGAATTGGTGCAGCAAACCACTAACAGTGTGCTCGATATTGTCAGAGCACAGCCCGATCTGTTCCGTAACGATCCGGCCAAGGCGTATGCGTTGGCGGAAGAGATCGTACTGCCGCATTTTGATTTTGAGCGCATGTCGAGCTGGGTGCTGGGCAAGCATTGGCGTACTGCCACACCAGAGCAGCAAACCCAATTCGTACAGGGCTTCCGCAACCTTCTGGTCAGAACCTATAGCACGGCGTTGCGGGAATATTCGCCGGAAGATATTAAGGAACGTCTGGATCGGGATATTACCTACCTGCCGCTTCTTGCCGCAGGGGATGCCACCGATGTCACAGTTAAAACACAGATCCAAAGGCCTAGCGGACCACCGATAGCGGTTAATTACAACCTGTATGAAAAAAACGGGGAGTGGAAGGTCTACGACATCACGGTCGAAGGGATCAGCCTGGTAACGAATTATCGCAACTCTTTCGCCAATGAGATCAGACGTGACGGTCTGGATGCTCTGATCGCCAAGCTTGCCGCACGTAACCAGCAGAGTGCTGCCTCAGTTAGCCAATAGCTGCCTGGCGTTTACTCCTAAACTTTCCTTGCGCTAGCTTGTCGAAGCAATATCTCACTATTCGCCGTGCCGGATGATTTGTGCCAGTTGGAACAGTGATTTATAATACTCACAGACGTAATTACTTCAGTTAGCAGAGGAATAAAAATGCGTTACGCTCCGAGAATTCTTGCCACTCTCCTACTTTTACTAAACAGTGCGTGGGCTATGGCTGACGCCTCGTCAGCGCAAGACCTGGTTCAGCAAACCTCTGAACAGATGGTAAGTGCGCTGAAGGCAGAACAAGGCACAATAAAAAGCAACCCGGCGCGCGTGTACGCTCTGGTCGATCAAATCGTATTGCCACATTTCGATTTTCAGCGCATGTCGAGTTTGGTACTCGGCAAGTATTGGCGCACCGCCACACCCGAACAACAGGCTCAGTTTACGCAAGAGTTCCGCAATCTTTTGGTGCGCACTTACGCCACAGCCATGACGGAATATTCTGGTCAGCAGATTAATTATCTTCCGCTCAAAGCTGCACCCGATGCCACTGACGTCACCGTAAAAACCGAGATACTGCAACCCGGCGGCCCTCCCGTACAGGTCAATTACAGCCTGTATCAGAAAGATGCAGATTGGAAGGTGTACGATGTGGTGATTGAAAACACCAGCCTGGTGACGAATTACCGTGGCTCGTTTGCTGATCAGATCAGACATACTGGTCTGGATGACTTGATTGCCCAGCTTGCTGCGCGCAGCAAAAGGCCGACGGGTAGCCAGTGAGTGATGTCAGCATCGAAGCGCGCGGCGATGGCCGCTATTTCCTGACGGGGGCGCTGACGTTTGCTACTGCGCCCAAAGTGTATGCGCAAGGAAATGCTTTGTTCGCTAAGGATGATTCAGCTGTGACTCTCGATCTGCAAGGCGTTGATCGCACCGACAGCGCCGGACTGGCCCTTCTGTTGGAATGGCTGCGCACGGCAAAACAACAAAACAAGATAGTTCAATTCCAAAATATCCCTCCTCAAATGCAAAGTATGGCGCGGCTAAGCGGCCTTGATGATATTCTTGCGTTAAGCTAAACCTCAGTTTTCCTGAAGACTCAACGCAGAACCTGCCCTGAGCTTGCTGAAAGGACACTGAGAAAAATCAACACCATTTTTTCACGCCGTTTCGGAGTTTTACGATCTACCTCTACTTACCACTTTGCGTGCATACCCTTACGCTCTTGCTTTTTTGCGTTAAGTTTTCGGCGAGATACGCATAGCCATGACCCCCGCTGTCAACATTGAAAATATCCATAAGCGCTATGCTGAAGTACACGCCTTGCAGGGCGTGGATTTCAGCATCGCTCAAGGTGAATTTTTCGGCTTGTTAGGCCCTAACGGGGCAGGGAAATCCACGCTGATCGGCATCATGGCGGGCCTGGTACGTACCGATGCCGGTAACATCAGCATCCTGGGGCACGATGTCGTGCAGTCTTACCGCAAAGCGCGTTCATTGCTAGGTGTAGTGCCACAGGAATTGGTGTATGACGCATTCTTCACGGTGCGCGAAGTCCTGCGTCTGCAATCCGGTTATTTCGGCCAAGGGCGCGCGCATGACGCGTGGGTAGATGAATTACTGGATATCCTGAACCTGACGGACAAGGCCGACACTAATATGCAGGCCTTATCTGGCGGCATGAAGCGCCGCGTGCTGATCGCTCAAGCTCTGGTGCATAAGCCGCAAGTGTTGGTGCTCGATGAGCCCAGTGCCGGTGTGGACACGGAATTGCGCAAGTCGCTGTGGGAGTTTACGCGGCGCCTGCATCGCGAGGGCCACACCATCGTGCTCACCACGCATTATCTGGAAGAGGCCGAAACCCTGTGTGACCGGATCGCAATTTTGGATCACGGCAAGCTCGCCGCGCTCGACAGCAAACAGGTATTGCTGGGCCGTCATCCCTATCGCTTGTTATCGCTCACCGTTGCAGATGGCAGTCTCATGCTTCCGCACTCGTTGCAGCATCTTTTGGTGGAACGCGACGACAAGAGCATCGTCCTGCGTCTGCATCGTTTGACCGATCAGATCGGTGCCGTACTCGACATCTTACGCACAGCTGGCTTCACCATTGTGGATCTTTCTACACAGGATGCAGGGCTGGAGGAAGTGTTTCTGGCGCTGACCTCCTCTTCCGGGAATGAAACGACGTGAAGGCACCCGCTTATCTGGCCAATTGGCGCGGTATGAAAACGCTTTTTATCAAAGAAGTGCAACGCTTCATGCATGTCACCGTACAAACCCTGTTCACTCCGATAGTGATTGTATTGCTTTATCTCCTGGTGTTTGGGCACGCTCTTTCCGAGCACGTACAAATATTCCCTGGCATTTCCTATAACGCGTTTCTCGTTCCTGGCCTCATCATGATGGCTGTGATCCAGAACGCGTTTGCCAACAGTTCGTCCAGCTTGATCCAGTCCAAGGTCAACGGCAGCCTGGTATTCGTACTACTCGCGCCTCTGTCCAGCCTGGAAATTTTTCTCGCCTTTGTCGGCGCCGCGATTATGCGCGGGCTGATGGTAGGCATGGGGATCTATCTGGCCGTATGCGGATTCATTGAGTTGCCCATCTATAGCCTGGCGACGATCATCCTGTTTACCGTCCTGGTAGGGGCCGCCTTGGGCACCATGGGGCTGATTGCCGCCCTCTGGGCCGATCACTTTGAGCAACTGTCCGCCTTCCAGAATTTTATCGTTATCCCCTTATCGTTCCTGAGCGGGGTGTTCTACTCCATCCATTCCCTGCCACCCTTTTGGCAAGGAATTTCGCGCTTTAACCCGTTTTTCTATATGATTGACGGGTTCCGTTACGGATTTTTCGGGCATTCCGATGTCGCGCCCGGATTGAGTCTGCTAGTAACAGCAGGATTTTTGCTGATTATCTCCACGCTCTGTCTGGTGTTGTTACATAAAGGCTATAAAATCCGCCACTAGAGAGAAAATTATGGATTGCGCTACGATCAAACACATCATTGAAGCGGGCATCACCGATGCCCAGGTCACCGTTGCGGGTGACGGCACGCACTTTGAGGCCACCGTGATTAGCGATCTCTTCACAGGTAAAGCCATGCTAGCTCGTCATCGCCTGGTCTATGATGCGCTGGGCGATAACATGCAGTCCGCTATTCATGCCCTGTCCATGCGCACCCTGACCAATGCAGAGTGGTTAGCAAGTAGCGGCTAGCGCTACTCAGCCTCGCGCGCTTTATCAGATTATTTCGTTTTCAACCAGATACGCTATGCAAGACTTTACTCGCTACTGATCTAATGGATAAATTAATCATCACCGGCGGTGTGCCTCTACAGGGCGAAATCCGCATCTCCGGGGCCAAGAATGCAGCCCTGCCGATACTGGCTGCCACGCTGCTCGCCGATGAACCGGTAACGGTGTGCAATGTCCCGCACTTGCATGACATCACGACCACGATGGGACTGCTCGGTCATATGGGCGTGCATTTGACCGTGGATGACCGTCTTAATATCGAGGTAGACGCACGCACTATCCGTGAGTTTCATGCTCCGTACGAGCTGGTGAAAACCATGCGCGCCTCGATCCTGGTACTGGGCCCGCTGCTGGCCCACTACGGTAAGGCTGACGTATCCCTGCCCGGTGGTTGCGCAATCGGCTCACGCCCGGTGAATTTGCACATCACTGGCTTACAGGCGATGGGAGCAGACATCAGCGTGGAAGGCGGTTATATCCATGCCACTGCGAAACGACTCAAGGGCGTGCATCTGGTCATGGATATCGTCACGGTGACCGGCACGGAAAATCTGATGATGGCCGCAACCCTCGCCGAGGGTACCACCATTATTGAGAACGCCGCGCGCGAACCGGAAGTGGTCGATCTTGCCAACTGCCTCATCAGCATGGGCGCCAATATTAGTGGTGCGGGCACGGACATCATTACTATCGAAGGGGTGAATCGCCTGACGGGGACGCGCTACAATGTAGTCCCGGATCGGATCGAAACAGGTACCTATCTGGTGGCTGCGGCTATCACAGGCGGCTGCGTCAAGCTAAAGGACACCCGCCCGCAGTTACTTGAGGCGGTGCTGGTCAAGCTGCGCGAAGCCGGAGCCGACATTGAAACGGGCGAAGACTGGATAAAACTCGACATGAAAGGACGGCGGCCTAAGGCGGTGAGTTTACGCACTGCACCTTACCCTGCCTTCCCCACCGATATGCAGGCACAGTTCTGCGCACTGAATAGCGTCGCCTCAGGCACGGGCACGATTTCAGAAACCGTATTTGAAAACCGCTTCATGCACGTACATGAGATGCGCCGCATGGGCGCAGATATCGCTCTGGAAGGTAACACTGCCATCACCACTGGCGCAGAGAAATTAACCGGCGCGCCGGTGATGGCGACCGACTTACGCGCCTCGGCGAGCTTGGTACTGGCGGGCTTGGCAGCTGAAGGCGACACGGTTGTTGACCGAATTTATCATATTGACCGCGGTTATGAATGTATCGAGGAAAAGCTGAGCCAACTGGGTGCACGAATTCGCAGAGTACCCGGATAGATCAGCTCCAAAAACACAACGCACATGACACGCAAAATTACCAAAGCAACGCCTGAGATGTTGACCATTGCGCTCTCCAAGGGACGTCTTTTGGAAGAAGTACTGCCCTTGTTGGCGCACGCGGGTATCAAGCCGGTGGACAATCTCAAGACCACACGCAAACTGATTCTCGGTACGAATGATCCATCCATCAACCTCGTGATAATCCGCGCATCCGACGTGCCGACCTATGTCGAGTATGGCGCTGCCGACATTGGCATTGCAGGCAAAGACGTCCTCATGGAATATGGCGGTGACGGCCTGTATGAACCTCTCGACCTCAACATCGCGCGCTGCCGACTGGTGCTGGCGGGACGGCCCGGTGCAATTGCCGCGCAGCCCCGCCTACGGGTTGCTACTAAATACGTCACTACCACGCGGCGTTATTTTGCCGAGCAAGGCGCGCAAGTGGAGATCATTAAACTGTATGGCTCCATGGAACTCGCCCCACTGGTGGGTCTGGCGGATTGCATTGTGGATTTGGTGGACACCGGCAACACGCTCAAAGCTAACGGTCTGGTGCCGCTCAAACACATCGCTGATATCAGCGCGCGCCTCATCGTCAACAAAGCTTCGATGAAGATGAAACACACGCAGGTTAAGGACTTCATCAAGCGCATGACCAAAGCAGTGGCACGTGACAAGTAATAACTTGCCACACGCTACTTAAAACTATTTTTATGCTCAACATAAAACACTTAACTAGCTCGGCTCCGGATTTCTGGCAGCGCCTGCAACAACTGCTGGCCTGGGAAGAAACCACTGACCAGACCATCACCCGTTCAGTGCAGGACATTTTGACTGCCGTGCGCGCACGTGGCGATGCCGCAGTGATCGAATACACCCAGCGTTTCGATCAGCTATCGGTAACATCCATGGCGGAGCTGGAGATTCCTGCAGCGCGCCGCCTGCAAGCCTTGCAGAATTTGCCTAACATGCAGCGCCAAGCACTGGAAACCGCTGCCGCACGAATACGCACTTATCACGAACATCAAAAAGCAGAATCCTGGTCTTACACCGAGGCCAACGGCACGCTGCTTGGGCAGCAAGTGACGGCTCTGGATCGCGTGGGCCTCTACGTGCCCGGTGGCAAGGCCGCCTATCCTTCGTCGGTATTGATGAATGCCATTCCGGCCAAAGTCGCGGGTGTTGGTGAACTCATCATGACGGTGCCCACGCCAAAAGGGGTCATCAATGAACTGGTGCTGGCCGCCGCACAGATCGCCGGAGTCGACCGCGTGTACACCATCGGTGGCGCGCAGGCCATCGCCGCACTGGCTTACGGCACCGAGAGCGTCCCGCGCGTAGACAAGATCGTCGGGCCGGGCAATATCTATGTCGCCACGGCCAAACGCCTGGTATTCGGCAGTGTGGGCATAGACATGATCGCTGGCCCGTCTGAAATCCTGGTGGTGTGCGATGGCAAAACCGATCCCGACTGGATTGCCATGGATATGTTTTCGCAGGCCGAGCACGATGAAGACGCGCAGGCCATTTTAATCAGCCCCGACAGTAGCTTCCTGGAACGCGTGGCACTGAGCATGGAACGTCTGCTACCTACTCTCGAACGTAGTCAGACGATCAAGGCCTCGCTGGAGGCACGTGCGGCATTCATAATGGTGCGGGATCTGGAAGAAGCCGTCACCGTCGCTAATTTCATCGCGCCCGAGCACCTCGAATTGTCTGTGGAAAATCCCCAGGAGTTAGCCGCGCAAATACGTCACGCTGGCGCCATCTTTATGGGGCGTCATACTCCAGAAGCCATCGGAGATTACTGTGCCGGCCCCAACCATGTGCT
>JAYTIZ010000075.1:0-5532 GCA_043731445.1 Gammaproteobacteria bacterium
GGAAAACAAAAATCAATAATCTGGATATTGCCGGAAACGATCACTTTTAATGATCTATTCGCTCTTGACGAAAAGAGGTTGAAGATTTAGATTCACTTAACTAGGTTAAATAGAATTGCATTTCTTTTCTTCCGCACGGGCGGTTAGAAATTTTGTAGAAGGGGGCTAGGTTCATAGCATAAATCATGAACGCGCAGGCGAATTCTATCGTGGGGGCGTTGATCGCACCGCACACTGTCGAAGAGTTTTTCAGTCGCTACTGGCCGGATCAGTATTGTGCCACACACGGCGATCTGAGCAGGTTACCTGCCTTTCTCCAGATACCTGAGCTTAAAAATTTCCAGACGCTAGCCAGTAAATACCGTGGGTCAGTGTCGTTTGGCAGCGGTCCGCACGGTTCGCGCACTATCAACTTAGAAAAAGTTAATCCCGCCACGCTCTTTGCGATGGGCTTGAGTGTTTATCTTCCCGATCTTGCTCAAGCCATTCCTGGTGCGGGTGTATTTCTCAGGCAACTTGAAAAAGAGCTGGGCATCAATGAAAGTTCTGCCCGCATCGGTGCCTTCGCGTCGCCCAAGAACGACGGCATTTCCTGTCACTTCGATGCTGAAGAGGTATTTTCTGTGCAGCTCGAAGGTATTAAACGTTTTCACGTCGCACGTGTTCGTGAGATGGCGTATCCCTCGGGGATGCAGTGGGGACCAGGCATTGATGCGTACGATGATATGTACCCGCAGATGGCGCAAGGATTCCCTGATCTGGAAAAAGCGGAGTTCGAAACGATTGAGATGAAACCAGGCTCAGTGCTATTTATGCCGCGTGGCACTTGGCATCGTACCGAGGCGAGTGAAAACTCTTTTTCCGTGAGTATTATCTTGCGGCCGCCAACAGCGGCGGACTGTGTACTGGAGCAACTGCGGCTTCTGTTGCTGCAAGATGCTGCCTGGCGCAGACCTCTCTATGGCGCATGGGGTGAAGGGGTAATGCAGGAGCGCGCGCTTGTGGAGGCCGATAAATTATTGTCCGGACTCTCGAGTGCGGCAGATTCATTATCCGCACAGGATATGTTGCAACACACCTGGCCAGACTTAAAACGGCTTAGCTTGCTGAGCCCGGCCAGCCGCTTGCAAAGAATTCCTACCTCAAAAATAGAGTTACAAAAGCGGAACAATGCACCCGAAATTGCTCATGTAAAAACCTGGGATGAGCGTCATGGTGAGCGTACGACTGTCACACTGGAAATTCCACCCAGGATGTCTCCCGTTGTAAGCTGGCTTAGCGAGCGTGGCACACCGTTTCGTGCAGGGGAATTAGAAACTGCATTTCCAAAATTGCCTATTAGTGAGCATAAAAAGTTACTGGAAGTATTGATACGCGGAGGCTACTTAAAGCTGTTGTGGTTCGCAGCGTTAGCGAAAGGGGCAAATTGAGGTTACTGGTTATTAGTGCTGGTCCCAATCTTTTTGTGATTCCGCGTAGCCCAGCATTTTCTTGACCCAGGGAAGAAAGAAGTAGGCGGGGGCAGCGAGGAAAAATGTCAGTAAAAAGTAGGGTGCGTAACCCATCGCATCTGCGCCGTGCCCGCTGGCCCAGCCTGCGAAGGAACGGCTCAGTGCGAAGATCGAGGAGAGCAGTGCATATTCGGTAGCGGCATGCCGTTTATTGACGATGGCCATGAGGAAGGCAAGAAAGGCGGCAGTGCCCAGGCCACCGGTAAAGGATTCCGCTGCGCTGGCGGAGTAGATCAGCGCTTTGTGTTGCAGCAGGATATCGGCACCTTGGGCCGCTTCAGGAATTACAGAGGCGGCGAGGGCGTAAGCCAGATTGGGCAGCGCCTGGACGATACCTAAGATCCATAAGGATTTGAAAATACCTACCCTGTCGGTAAACCACCCGCCAGCAATACCGCCTGCGATTGAGAGTGCTAGTCCGATGTTGACCGAGACCAGCCCGATTTGTGCGTTGGTAAATCCGGAGTCTACCCAAAACGGTATAATCATAAAGCCCATCGACGTGTCGGCCAGCTTAAAGACCAGGATAAACGCAATGACCGGAACGATATAAGGCCGTTGCAACATCTCGATCAAAGTGCCGAACATCGGGCCTTGAGCAACTTCAACGTCGGCAGCAGGTGCCTGGCGGCCTGATCTGATGAATAAACTAATGACCATGCACGCCGCAGCGACGGCAAAGGCGTACCACCAAAAATACACTATTTTGTCAGACCAGTGGGTGGCGTTATTGATGAGCCACACGCAGCCTAACAGGAACAGCAGAATAGTCCCGAACACACGCGGCTGTACGACCAGCCCCTTCAGCTCATTGGCCAGACTCAGTGTTTTTTCGCGTACGTACTCCTTTTCTTTGGGGGCGGCAAGACACGCGAAACCAGCCAGCACCAGGACGGTTGCAGCCGTGATGTAGGATCCGCTCCAGGTGATGTAGTCGCTCAGGATTAAAATCAGTCCGGACGCGAGCAGGCCCACCCGGGCAAAGCCGATGCGCAAGCCATTCGCCAGCCCGACCTCATTTTTCTTGAGCAACTCGACGGTGTAGCCGTCAATCGCAATGTCGTTGGTGGCAGACAGCAGCGTAAAGCAGCCGATCGCGATCCACACCCAGGCGCCGAAGCCTGCCGTCGCGGCAAAAAATAACATGATCGCACCCATGGCCAGATCCACGGTGAGCATCCAACGCCGGTGGTGACGGTAGTGATCTATTGCAGGTGCCCAGATAAATTTTAAGGTCCAGGCGAGACCCAGCAGACTTAGTAGTCCGATGCTTTTTAGCTCGACACCTTGCTGGCGGAAGTAGACGGGAAAGATTTCGTAAAAAACGCCGAGCGGGAAGCCTTGCGCGAAATACAAAATACCCACCCAAAACATTTTGGACTTAAGAAGTTTTTGCTGGGGTTCCATGTGAATTCCTTGGCAAGATTAACCCGGTGTTTCCAGTTTCATGGGGAGGATAACCATTTGCATGCCGCGCAGGTGCAAGCGGCGTTGCATGACCAGTGCTGTTTGGTTGTGCAGCCAGCGCGTAATCCAGTTGTCCTGTTTGAAAATGAGCTTACTCGCAAAAAATACGGTATTGGGAAATTCTTTTACGACGTTTTCTGCAAGCTCGGTGAGCTGCTCTACAGGGCCGGTGCCGTAGCTTGCATACTGCGTTGCCGCCCACCCGCGATGATGACAAAAGTTGACGGCATAACTTAAGGTGGCTTCGACGACATACTTTAATGTCACTAAGGCACCTTGTCCGCCATAACTTTGGGCATCTACTTCCCCGGCACTTAAAAAGATAAAATTCTTGAATTGATTAGGGAACAGGCGTTGTACCCAGAGCAGTGTGTGCATCATGGTGCCGCGGCTATTACCCACCAGAAAGGCCGCTGTCGGCTGTTCAGGATCAAGCTTGGGCGGAGATGCCATCGTATCAATCGGCTTGGTGGCGAAGAGCTTGTCTACTGCCCGTAACTGCTCACGGGTTTCGTCGTAATGCTTTTTAATATAGAGACAGAGCGCGATAACGGCTCCGGTAATTAAAATAGTGACCCAGCCGCCTTCCGTAAATTTTTCCACCACGGTGACGACTAGCATGCCCGCCGTGATGCCAAAGCCAAGTAAAGAGAGCAGCAGGCGTCCTTTCCATTTCCCCTCTTTCATACGACTTCCCCACCAATGTTTGCACAAAGCGAACAAGGAAATGGCAAAGGTCAGGAACACGTTAATGGTATACAGCACAACCAGCAATCCCACCTGGCCGTTACTCCAGATCAGAATAGCTAATGCCGCCAGCCCCATGACGAGAATACCGTTTTGGGTGACCAGGCGGCTGGAGAGATGGCGGAACTGATGCGGTACCCAGGAGTCGGCGGCCATGTTGGAGAGCACCGCCGGTCCGCCGAGAAAGCCCGTGTTAGCCGCTACGAATAATAAGCCCGCCTCGAAGGCCATCACTACGAATAGCAATTCCTCATTAATATCCCAGATATTCCAGTCCCAACTATTAATGATGGCCTTAAAAGTGACGGCATTGAGCGTCTGGCCATCCACTGGTTGCACGTTCCAGAGCAGGTACAGCAGAATAATCCCGCCCGCTGTAAAGGCCAGTGAGGCCGCCATATAAAGCATCGTCCAGCGACCCGTCGCAACGCGCGGTTCGGCCAGCATGTTGACGTTATTCGACACTGCTTCCAGCCCCGTATACGTGCCGCCGCCGGAAGAATAGGCGCGCAGAAATAGCGCCACGACAAATGCCCAACCCATTTCGTGACTCAGGTTGAACGTGCTCGCCAGAGTGTCCGGCAACAGACTTGGCATGCGGCTGACATGCGCAGAAATCCCATACACGATTAAAAACGCATGGGTGATGATGAAGCCCAAAAAGACGGGCAGCAGTATCTTGATGGACTCTTTCATGCCGCGCAGATTAACGACGATTAATAGCAGGATGAGACCGATCTGAACGCTAGATTTGAATCCGTGGGCACTGAGGGGCAGTAAGCTGAATAAAGCATCGACACCACTGGCGACCGAGATGGCGATCGTTAAAACATAATCCACGATCAGCGCAGCGCCGGACACCAATCCGGCATACGGGCCGATCAGTTGTGTGGCGACTTTGTAGCCACCTCCGCCGGAGGGGAAGAGTTCGATGACATGGTTGTAGGCTAGTGCGATGATGAAGACGGTCAGGGCGGTAGCAATGGCGAGAAAGATGCCGAGTTCCGTGTGCTTGCCCAATGCCAGGAAACCTAACTCTGGTCCGTAAGCCGACGAAGAAAGACCGTCTGCGCCTAAACCCACCCACGCCAGGAAAGCGATCAGGACAAGATGTTGCCGTGTTTCCGGTTGGAACGGATTGCGCGGGGCTCCAACGAAGAATTGGCGTAGCGTAGTGAGCTTGGACATGAGGCTATATGAAAAGAAGAGACGTAACGGCGGTTATGGGCAAGGCTGCATCGGAATAGTTTTATGCCTTAACGGTCTTACTCTGTGTACGTTCGAAGCGGTACAGCGCGATCTCGCCCAGGAGATTAGGCAAGAGACGCATACCCAGGCTGGTATGGTGCGCATGATCTACCACTGTGCGTTGTAAAATGGTAATGCCCTTTGTTTCGCAGAGTTTCTCAAAGTCGCGCAGCGTGCAGAGATGAATATTCTGAGTGTTGTACCATTCACTCGGCAGCGTGCGTGAGACGGGCATGTGGCCTCCTAAAGCAATTTGCACGCGACATTGCCAATGTCCGAAATTAGGAAACGTCACAATGCCCTGGCGTCCTACGCGCAGCATCTCATCAAGCAGGCGTTCTGGATAATACACCGCCTGCAGCGTTTGCGACATGATGACGTAGTTAAATGAGTCGGCATCAAAATCAGATAGACCCGCGTCAAGATCAGTCTGGATGACGTTAACGCCAGCTTGAATGCACTTGACGATATGAGCGCCGTCAATCTCCAGACCGTAGCCGCTGACCTGGCGTGTTGTGCGCAGATGGCTGAGTAGCGTACCATCGCCACAGCCCAAATC
>JAYTIZ010000076.1:0-10293 GCA_043731445.1 Gammaproteobacteria bacterium
TGAATGCCAGGTTTCGGGAAATCGGGGATAGTGCGGATCAGAGATTTTATGTCGACTAAGTTTTCCATAATGTTGCCTTATTCTAATGGAGTATGAACACGTTAAATAAAGTAAAGAATCATCAACCAAGTAATGTAGATGATCGCTGCTCAAAGAACCGTCGCGTTGCAAAAATCTCAGCAGCGAATCGCCGCCCCTCCAGTCTAATGCTGCGCTTCAACACAAAATCGAACAACAGTGCATTATAAGGCCGGATAGCAGAAAGCGTAACGGCTTGCGTTTCAGAGATATAACCGAGCTTTACCAATTGCTGCATGGAAAACAGCGGCATGACACCCGGTAGCGGGTAATCGGAACCGTTGAGGAGACGTTCATGCCAGTCTTGATGTTGCAGTAGAGCGCCGATGACCTCAGCGCGATTGATCTGAGGAAGAGCGGAGATGTCGCCATAGATCAGATTTTGATAACGGGGTTCTTCCATGAGTCGCGTAAATAAAGCAAAGTTGGTTAAAGGTGGTGCGGTGCTTCCCTTGTCAATATCCGGGTTGCTACCTTGTGAGGCACAGTGTGCGACGATCACACGTATACCGTGATCAAGCGCGCGGCGTAGCAGTAGAGGATTTCCTAATAGCTGGGCGCCTGCTCCATGCACGGCGAGCTCATCACCGCCGTGACTGAGCAAGGGCATATTGAGGCGTACCATCGCCTCATAAAAACGATCACACAAAGGCGATGACGGGTTCATGCCCATGGCTGGGGGCAACCACTTTACCGCGCGTGCCCCATGTTGCGCCGCCCACTCCAATGCCGTGACACAATCTTCGCGGTAGGGATGTATCGAAGCAATCCACTCAAAGCGCTGTGGATAATTTTTTGCTATCCGCGCTGCATATTCGTTAGGGGTATAGAAAGAACTGAGTTCTGGCACACGCTGGCCGGACTCGTTATAGTGATAATCGAAGGCGAGCAGTATAAGGCGTGCGCCTGGATTCAAGCCCTCATGCAGGTAAATGAGACGCTCGACATAGCTCTTATCCACACCGGTATCGTCGTCGGCGCACGCGGCATTCAGGAAAAATTTACGCTGTGCATACTGAATGGGATGCGCCAGACTGAGCATATCTGGATTAATCCAGATACCACTGTCGCTGTCGCCGGTGCCGATCAGGTGTACATGACAATCCCAAACCTGTTCAGGATCCAAGCCTTCCCATGCTGCCTGGATCAGTCTGTCATGAGCGAGGTGTTTGGGTAGCGGGGCAAGGCAAGGATTGATGAGACCTTCGTCAGGCCAATAGCGATAAGCGGCCACGCCAAGGCCGCCAAGACCCAGTAAACTCAGAAAGCCGCGTCTTTTCATATCGTTCCCATTAGTATAGTGTCATCAACAATAATTTCTATGAATTGAATACAGAAAGGATATTTCATGACGGACACTTATTCTTGCATGCCAAAATGGGTCAGCTTAGCGATTGTAGCCATAATTATATTGGCGTGCTTCAACATGTTGCTGATCCTTGCGCCGGGTTTGCCACTGGAACCTGACATCATCAGACGCATGGACTATATCACGAGCCATACTGTGGCATGGCAGTTCGGCTGGCTCACATGGATGATTTCGGCTTTTGGCCTGTTGTTGTTTTGTTTTTACCTGCTCAACTACATTCCCGATTCCATAGCAAAATATTTTGCTATCAGTGTCGTTGCCATTGGCATAGTTCCCGACATCAGTGCAGAAATGATCTATGCTTTTGTGCTGCCCTGGCTTGCGCACGGTGATATCGTTACACGCGTCGAATTATTCCGCTTGATGGATTTTGTCGCGATGCAATTGACCGGCACCTTTGGTAATGGCGCCTATAATATCGGTGGGCTGATACTCAATATCTTACTGTTTAAAAATCACAAACTGCCAGTCTTCATTGTTATCGGTGGCGCACCGGCCTGGATATTCGGATTATTTCTATCTATTTCAACAGCGCTTAATCAGCCCGCTGCAGCACAGATATTTGCTGGCATTGCCATGATGTGGAGTGTGCTCTGGATGTTGGCTGTTGCCCTGATTATCTACGCTGCACCGCAGCGCTACCGGGTGGAATGAGTGAATGCGGGTATCTGGTTGCCAGCGTTAAAATTAATACACTTGGGCGCGCTCGTGCTCTGGTTGGGCCCAGCACTCGGTGCGTGGTGGCTGTTGATGTCTGCTAACAGACAGTTTGGCGATCCGAGTCCGATGAGCCAACACCTTTATAAAACTTTTCTCAAGATCGTGTGGCTTGAACATATAGCGCTAGGCGTTTTGTTATTAAGTGGTTTTCTCTACGCCAGTCTGGCGGAATTTTCGCTTAGCGAGATAGCTTGGCTCAAATATAAACTGATAGTGATCGCGCTGTTTGTGTTGCCACTGGAGGCAGCCGATATCTGGTTCAGCCATGTCAAACTGCAACGTTTATTTAGCAAACATGATCCATTGCAACCTTACACGCAAGAAACCGCAGCGCTGTTAGGTTTTTATCACGGCATTTTCACCCGCGCGGCACTTGTTATATTGCCACCCGCGGTGATCGCCATTATGTGGTTAGCGATAGCAAAACCCTAGTGGCTCAAAGGGTGCTGGTCTTGGGTGGTTATGGCACGTTCGGAGGCCGCATCAGTCACGCACTTGCCAAAGACTCTGGTTTGCAGGTAATAGTAGGTGGCCGCAACAAAGCCCATGCGCAACGCTGGGTTGATGAATTGCAGAAAACTATTCCACACTGTGATGCGCAGGCGCTGGCAATAGATATCACCAGTCCATACTTAGCCGAGTGCTTACGGGAATCCGGTGCGCGAATAGTTGTCCATACATGCGGACCTTTTCAGCAGCAGGATTATCGTGTGGCGAAAGCCTGTATCGCGGCGGGGGTACATTACATTGACTTAGGGGATGGTAGAGAGTTTGTATGTAATATCACAGCACTGGATGAACAGGCGCGCAGCCAGGATGTGTTAGTCGTGTCAGGCGCGAGTTCTGTGCCAGGCTTGTCGGCAGCCGTAGTGGATAAATTTCTGCCTGAGTTTTCCAGGCTTGCCAGCATTGATTGTGGCATCAACCCGGGTAATAAAACTCCGCGCGGTCTTGCAACAGTATGGTCCATTTTGAGTTACTGCGGACGCCCCTTTCAACGCCTGGAGCAGGGCCGCTGGAAAACGGTATATGGCTGGCAGAATTTACATCGGCAGTGTTATCCTGCTGACGTAGGTTACCGCTGGTTAGGTAGTTGTGACATTCCTGATTTAGAATTATTCCCGAAACGATATCCAGACGTGCAGACGGTGATGTTCTCTGCGGGTTTGGAACTCAGCATCTTACATCTTGCGACGTGGGCGGCCTCATGGTTGACACGGCTGAGACTGGTGGATAACTGGACTACCCATGCTGCCTTGCTAAAACGTATTAGTGAGTTGTTTGAAAAGAGGGGTTCTACCCGTGGTGGGATGCATGTGACATTAACGGGCTTGGATCATGCCGATAAGCCACTTAAACTTAGCTGGTACATCATTGCAGACAGTGGGGATGGCCCGCAGATACCTTGTGTGTCAGCGATTCTGTTGGCTAAAAAACTAGCGCGCGGTGAAATCGCTGCGCGAGGAGCACAGGCCTGCCTGAGCCTGTTTACGCTGGATGAGTTTATGGCAGAATTGGCCGGATTTGACATTCAAGAGCATATCGAAACGACGCAGTGAAGCGTCGCGCAACTTAATTGGAAGCGAGGTAAAGCTTGAGCGTCATGCCGGGTTTTAAGGGTTTGGTCTTGCGTTGCTGTGGATTCCACTTCAGCAATTGCGCAACGCTAGTGTCGAAACGCTGCGCGATCTCTGCCAAGGTGTCACCCCTGCGTACTTTATAGGTGGTCGCTTTGCCACTTGTTTTTTTGGAACCTTTCTTCTTGCTACTGGTGGGTTCCTTCTCACCATTACTAATCGCCAGGCGTTTGCTAAAACTAAGTTCAGCAAGCTTGCTATTAAAACCCGCCACCTTGTCAGTGGGTAACAACAGGTCATGCAGCCCCTTGGGGTCAGTGACACCATTGGTAAAGCCGGGGTTAAGATGTTTGATCTCTTCATGAGAAATATCTGCAATTTTGGCAGCTTCTTTTAGATTGATCGGTTTGTCCAAAGCAATACTGCTGAGATAGGGTGTATTGGAAATGTGCCGCAGGTTGACGGAAAATTCTTCCGGATGATCAACGAGGGCGGCAACGCCGAGGAGCCGGGGAACGTAATCTTCCGTTTCGCGCGGTAGGTCCAGCGACCAAAAATCGGTGGGCTTGCCCGCGGCAGCATTTTTCTTCATCGCCCGCATGACCGCACCTTCGCCGCAATTATAAGCTGCCAGAGTAAGCAGCCAATCACCGTCAAAATAACCATTGAGCTTTTCAAAGTAATTGAGTGCGGCTTGCGTCGAAGCAATGATGTCGCGGCGACCGTCGTACCAAAAATCTTTTTTGAGTCCAAAATTCCGTCCGGTGGAAGGAATAAATTGCCAAATACCCGTGGCACCCCTATTTGATTTGGCAGAAGGTTGGTAAGCACTTTCAATAATAGGCAGTAAGGCAATTTCGGTGGGCATACCGCGTTTTTCAATTTCACCCACTACATAATAAAGATAGGGTTCACCACGCTGAAGAATCTCATCAAGGTGCTCCGCGTTATCAGCGTAACTATGCGCCCTTTCGTAGGCCGAGGGATGATCGTGATAGGGGAAGGCGAAGCCAGCACGGATCCTGTCCCATAACTCGTTGGAGAGTAACCCCTCCTCGGTCATATCGATGTTGAGGGCGGTATATTGTTTTTGTTCTACACCAAACCCAGCTTCGAGCCGCTCCCAAACGTCTGAGTTATTATCAACGAGAAATTGTTCACTGATGGTGCTTGGAGCTGTGCCCTTAGCGTCAACGGGCTGGCCATTGGGGTTTAGAAATTGATCCAGACCAGTGCATCCCGCCAGACCGGCGGACAGCAGCAGCAATAGAACATATCTTATAAGTGGTTTCGCTACATCAATCTGATACATGGCATGAATGGTAGGTGTTGAGATGGAGGAGGTCAACCTGTTAGATTTCTATGTTATCAAGCTGTTGAAAAACAAAAATTTTACACAACAGTTCTGTTCAGGCATTTCCGTCCAGTACGTCTTTCCAGTGACGCACGGCAGCAAATACCTCTGCTCCAGTTGATAAATGTCGCTGGGAAAATTGCTCCGCAGCAGCAATTACAGCAGGCACATCATAGCGCAGGAAAGGATTAGTACGTCTTTCTATAGCTAGATCAGAGGGAACTGTCGACTTATTTTGGACACGCAGCCCGCGCGTTTGTTCCAGACGTTCCTTGATGTCTTGATTATCGGGCTCGACAATTTGCGCAAAATACAGATTTTCCTCGGTATATTCATGGCCGCAATACACCAGGGTGTCTTCCGGTAGAGCCAGTATTTTGACGAGTGATGTGTGCATTTGTTGCGCGGTGCCTTCAAACAAGCGCCCGCATCCTGCAGTGAAGAGTGTGTCACCGCAAAACAGCATACCCTTTCCGTAATATGAAATGGCCCCGCGCGTATGCCCTGGCACGTCGAGCACCCGCAGGCGTAACTCAAGTTCAGGCAACGCTACTTCATCTCCTTCACCCAGAGCATGGCTTACGCTGGAGATAGCTTCGCGCGCTGGTCCATATACCGGCACCGAATAATGTTGCAGCAGAGCGGATACACCACCGACATGATCCTGGTGATGATGCGTGAGCAGGATCGCGGTGGGTGTAAGTGCTAATTTATCCAGAGCTTCCAACGCCGGGCGCGCATCGCCGGGGTCAACGATGACGGTATAAGGGCTGTGTGGCTGCGCCAACAACCAGATATAATTGTCCTTAAAGGCTGGGATGGCATGCACAAGCATAGTCGAATAGTGACAGGGCAGGGTAGAACGGTCAATCGCTAGGATATGAAGCCAGCACCGAAAAACAGCTTGGTAAATCTGGCCCGTCGCCAGCGCGCCTGGTATCGTCTGCGCCTGGGGCGCCTGTTACTGGAAGAAGAGCGTGCGCGGCTGGAGGAAATTCTGCCCAATCTGTTCGGCTATCACTTGTTACAGATAGGGCGTATGGCGGACACGGATCTCTTACTTACCAGCCGCATTACGCATCGCATAGTGATAGATGCGGACGGTGACACCAATAACGCAATGCCAGGACTGGTCGCCTGCCCAGACGCGTTACCCATTGCCTCGGACAGTGTAGACGTGGTGATTTTGCCGCATACCTTAGAGCTTGAAGCCGATCCGCATCAGGTGTTGCGCGAAGTGGAGCGTGTGCTGATTGCGGAAGGTTCGCTAGTGATTGCCGGTTTTAATCCCTGGAGTTTATGGGGACTGTGGCGTTTGGTCCTGGCACGGGGTGGCTATCCTCCGTGGTGTGGACGCTTTATCAGTTTGGTGCGTATCCGTGACTGGCTGGCATTGTTAGGTTTCGATGAGGTGCAGGTGCAACCGTATTTTTTTCGTCCGCCATTGCATCATGAAGGGCTTATGAAAAAATTGAATTTTATGGAGCGTCTGGGCGCACGCGGGTGGCCGCAGTTGTCGGGTGCTTATTTGTTGGTAGCCAAAAAGCGCGTGTCCACGCTCACGCCCATCATGCCGAACTGGAGTCGCGAACGCAGAGTCGTCAACCGGGGCCTGGAACCTACGACGCGCAACATGAATCATGAGTGACAGCGTGGAGATATTTACCGACGGCGCTTGCCGTGGCAACCCTGGCGTAGGCGGCTGGGGCGCATTATTACGTTACCAGGGCCACGAAAAATCTCTGTATGGCAGTGAGCCAGCTACGACCAACAACCGCATGGAGATGATGGCCGCCATCCAGGCCTTGGAGTCGCTCAAGCGTGCGTGTAAAGTAAGCCTTACTACTGATTCGCAATATGTTAAAAAGGGTATGACTGAGTGGCTGGCCGACTGGAAGCGGCGCGGCTGGAAAACCGCCGCTAAAAAGCCGGTAAAAAATGCCGATCTTTGGCAACGTCTGGATATGGCTGTGCAACGCCATCAAATAGAATGGCATTGGGTGCGCGGTCACACTGGCCATCGTGAAAATGAACTTGCTGACCAGCTCGCCAATCAGGCGATTGATGAAATGACTAACGTGGAGAAACCCTGATGCGTCAGATTGTACTGGATACCGAAACCACCGGCCTGGATCCCGCTGAGGGCCATCGCATCATCGAGATCGGCGCTATCGAGCTGGTTAATCGCCGTCTCACCGAAAAGCGTTTCCATTATTATCTGCAACCGGACCGCGCCATAGACGCAGGCGCCATGAACGTGCACGGCATCACGAACGAATTTCTCATTGATAAACCCCATTTTTGTGATGTCGCAGAAGAATTTATCGAGTTCGTTACCGGCGCTGAATTGATTATCCATAATGCCGCTTTTGATGTGGGCTTTCTCAATCAAGAGTTGAGGCTATGGAATGATGCTGTGCCTCAGATTACCGAGTACTGTCAGGTGCTGTGCACACTCACTCTAGCAAGGCAGCTTCATCCGGGGCAAAAGAACAACCTCGATGCGCTGTGTAAACGCTATGCCGTGGACAACTCGCAACGCCAATGGCACGGTGCCTTGCTTGATGCTGAAATTCTCACCGATGTGTATCTCGCCATGACCGGCGGACAGGCGAGCTTGTTGCTGGATGCCTCGCAGGATGTCAGCGGCCTGCATCAGTCAAACATTCGCCGTTTGAATCCGGAGCGGTCTCCGCTTGTCGTGACCAGACCTACTCCGGAAGAATTGGGAGCACACACAAAACATTTAGAAACTATTGATCGGCTAAGTGACGGGAAGTGTGTGTGGAAAAAAGTAGGCGACATCCTCTAGCGAAAAAATAGTTTTTCCTTACCAAGTTATCAACCTGGAGTCACTGCGTGTCAGATAATCGTAGAAGTAAAACCATCACTCAGGGTGTGCAGCGCTCACCCAATCGCGCCATGTTGCGTGCGGTAGGGTTTGCCGACAAAGATTTTGAGAAACCTATCGTGGGTGTGGCGAATGCTCACAGTACCATTACCCCCTGCAATATGGGTTTGGGCGCGCTCGCCGCACGTGCGGAAGCTGCGCTCAAGGCTGCGGGTGCGATGCCGCAAACCTTCGGCACGATTACCATCAGCGACGGTATTTCTATGGGCACCGAGGGCATGAAGTACTCGCTGGTGTCGCGCGAGGTCATCGCCGATTCCATCGAGACCGTGTGCAACGGACAAAGCATGGACGGCGTGCTTGCTATCGGCGGCTGCGATAAAAATATGCCTGGTGCAATGATTGCCATCGCGCGTCTGAACATCCCGGCTATCTTTGTCTACGGCGGCACTATCAAACCTGGTCACCATAATGGCCGCGATCTCACCGTTGTCAGCGCCTTTGAGGCGGTCGGGCAATTCATCGCGCACAAGATAGACGAAGCCGAATTATTCGCGGTGGAGCGCAAGGCGTGTCCTGGCGCAGGCTCCTGCGGTGGTATGTTCACGGCCAACACCATGTCGTCTGCTTTCGAGGCGATGGGCATGAGTCTGATGTATTCCTCCACCATGGCGGCAGAAGATTCGGAGAAGGCCGACAGCGCGGCAAAATCCGCAGAGGTTTTGGTTAATGCGATCAGAAAACAAATTCTGCCGCGCCAGATTCTTACCCGTAAGGCGTTTGAAAATGCCATTGCCGTGGTGATGGCGATTGGCGGCTCGACTAATGCGGTACTGCATCTGCTGGCCATCGCCCATGCCGCAGAGGTTCCGCTCACCATAGATGATTTTGAAACCATCCGCGCACGTATACCAGTATTATGCGATCTAAAGCCTTCTGGAAAATACGTGGCGACTGATTTATACCGCACCGGTGGTATTCCGCAGGTGATGAAGATGCTGCTTGCACACGGTCTTTTGCATGGTGATGCGCTCACCATTACCGGTCAGACCGTAGCGGAGTTGCTCAAGGATATTCCAGCCGAGCCGCGTGCGGATCAGGATGTCATTCGTCCCTGGAATAATCCCATGTATGCGCAAGGGCATCTCGCCATTTTAAAAGGTAATCTGGCAACCGAAGGCGCGGTCGCAAAAATAACAGGTATCAAGAAATCCAGTATCACCGGTCCCGCGCGCGTCTTCGAATCCGAGGAAGCTTCGTTGGAAGCTATTCTCGCTAACAAAATAAAACCTGGCGATGTGCTGGTGATCCGCTACGAAGGTCCAAAGGGTGGGCCCGGCATGCGCGAAATGCTCGCACCGACTTCGGCTATCATCGGTGCGGGTCTCGGAGACTCGGTCGGTTTTATCACCGATGGCCGCTTCTCCGGCGGTACCTATGGCATGGTGGTCGGCCACGTCGCGCCCGAAGCGTTTGTCGGCGGCACTATCGCCTTGGTTGAGGAAGGTGACAGCATCACCATAGATGCTGAAGCACGGCTGCTGCAATTGAATGTCTCGGATGTAGAGCTGGTTAAGCGCCGGACTGCCTGGAAAGCACCTATGCCACGTTACACGAAAGGTGTGTTGGCCAAATATGCCAAACAGGTATCGAGCAGCAGTATTGGAGCGGTGACAGACTAAGACGAGTATAATGCGCACTCATTTTTAATAGGATTTTTCGGGAGAAAAATCTTGCCTGCTAAAAACGATCATAAAGCCTTTGTAAGCTGGTTTCGTAACTCATCACCTTATATTAACGCACATCGTGGCCGCACGTTTGTCATCGCGTTTGGCGGTGAGGCAGTGGCGGACGCTAACTTCGCCCACCTGGTGCATGATATCGCGTTACTCAACACGCTGGGTGTGCGGTTAGTGTTGGTGCATGGCGCACGTCCTCAAATTGAGCAGCGCCTGCACGCACGCGGTGTGAAGATGCGCTATGCCAATGGTTTACGCGTAACAGACGATGCCGCACTCGTCTGCGTTAAAGAAGCTACCGGTGCAGTGCGCGTGGAAATCGAAGCTTTGTTATCCACGGGGGTAGCCAATTCTCCTATGGCCGGCGCGTGCATACGCGTGGCCTCAGGTAATTTTGTCACTGCCCGCCCGCTAGGCGTGCGCGCTGGCGTAGATTATCTGCATACCGGCGAAGTGCGTCGTGTCGATACGCAAGCCATACAAAAAAATCTGGAAGACGGCTCTATCGTTCTGATTTCACCCATCGGCTATTCACCCACCGGCGAAATATTCAATCTCAGTGCCGAAGATGTAGCGACCCAGGTAGCGGTAGCGTTACACGCCGA
>JAYTIZ010000077.1:0-4867 GCA_043731445.1 Gammaproteobacteria bacterium
GCCCTTGTAGTAGTTAAGATACAAGCGTCCATCAGAGATACTAGCGATCAGGCGTCTAATGCTGCAACTGCCAAAATATCCACATTAAGAAGCGGGGACATGGCAGCTACCATACCAGCCATACAGGGCCAGGGTAGAGCTCACATGAAATAGGCCATAAATACCAAACACCAGAACAATTAGACCAGCCGCCATGCGCACGCGGGGAGCTTGAACCCAGCCACGACAGCGTTCCCAAAAAAAACCTAAGGCTAATAAGCTGGGCAAAGTACCCAAACCAAATAAAAACATAACCAGCGCCCCCCTGCTAGCACTACCACTGGCTAAAGCAATAATCAAAATGCTATAAACCAAACCGCATGGCAACCACCCCCACAAGGCGCCCAAGATAAGTGCTCGTGGAATGGTATTTACCGGCAATAAGCGCGTCGTATAGGGTTGGATGTACCGCCATAAGCCAGCGCCTAATCGCTCAATATGTCGTACCACGCCCCAGAGCCCAGCCATATGCAAGCCCAACACAATCAGCATGAGGCTCGACAGTCCAAACAACAAATGCTGAACCGGTGCCTGATCCCGCAATAACATCCCAACCTGTCCCAGGCTTCCAACCAAAGCGCCAGCTGCGGCATAGCTGGCTATGCGACCGATGCTATAAGCCAGGTGAAATGGCCAGCGAATGCGGTCTTTCGGCAACTGCTGCGTCAATGCGCCGACGATGCTGCCGCACATGCCAAAACAATGCACCGCACCCAATAAGCCGACAAAGAAAACCGCAATTAAACTAAATTGATTCATGCTGAAATGAATCTAGAAACAGCTATCATTTCAATAAAGCATTAATAGCGATGCGCTCTACCAGGGTGAAATCCAAGCCGCCGCTAGGCTGTAGAATCAAAACGGTACCCGGCTCGATCAACTCAAGGGTCAGCGCATCAATATTGGGCTGGTGCGTAACCAGCACTAAGTTTTGTTTCCCTTTATATTGTCCGATTCGTGCGGCTACGGCCTCTATGCGTTTGGCTGCTTCGTCTTCACCTAGCGCCGTTTGGAAATCCAGCGCGTCCCATATTTTGACTTTGCGAAATGCGAGGCGTGCCGTGTCTTGGGTGCGGCAATAAGGACTGGCTAGTACTTCTCCGATCGGGATGCGATGCCGTTTAAAAGCACGTCCGATCAAGCGTGCCTCTTCCTGGCCCTGAGGTGATAAGTTATTTTGGCCGATACAGTTTTCAAATTCAGCATTCGGGTTAGTACTATGTGTCATGGTGTCGACCGAAGCATGCCGCATTAAAATGACATATCCGCCTTGCTTCAACTTAGACCAAATAGCCGCATCGGCTGCCATGGCCGTAACACTCATGCATAGACCCAGCAACAGGATCAAAACGCGATACTTTTTATCCATGGAGATGCATCCTTAAAACTAAATTTAGAGCACTATGGTGCTGACTATTTACGTTCAACCACCCAAACCGCCGCCTCTACACGCGATTTTAGATTCAGCTTTTTCAATAAATGCTTCACATGTACTTTCACAGTACCCTCAGCAATATTAAGTTCGCGCGCGATCAATTTATTACTTTTCCCCACCGCGATGTGTTCGACAATTTTTCGTTCTTGATCCGTCAGCCCAGCCTCATCGGGCGTCTTGGGTTTACTTTCCTGACGCATGGCATGCACTAACAAACCTGCCAGGGCCGGACTCAAAACCATTTGCCCTTGCGCGGCTTCGGTCAATTTTGCCACCAAATCCTCCGGCTCCATATCCTTAAGCAGATAACCATCGGCGCCCGCACGCAACGCGGTGACCAAGTCTGCCTGTTGGTCCGACACCGTCAGCATGATGATACGGGAATCGAAATCCGCAGCCTTGAGTATCTTCAGCACATCGATGCCACTCATATCCTTCATATTGAGATCCAGCAGAATCATTTCGGGTTGGCGCAAATAAGCGAGGTCGATGCCCTCGGCACCCGAGGACGCCTCCCCGACTAAATCAAAGCCACCCGCATCGTTGATCAGCTGCTTGACCCCTTTGCGAAACAGCGGATGGTCATCCACGATCAACACGGAAGTTAAATGCGTATCTAGCATGGATTAAGCACGCTGCTGCAATTTGTCGTTGCGACGACTCGCCGGAACAAAACGCACTTCAAGCTGGGTGCCGCCCTGCACTCGATGCAGGATCTCCAATGCCCCTCCCAAACCTCTTGCGCGCTCTTCCATGATCGCCATGCCGTAGTGGTGTGTCTGTGCGATCTTATTGGAAATGCCGATACCGTCATCGTCAACTGAAATGCTGACTCGGCCCTCGGCTGCGCTGCATAACATGATTTTGGCATTCTGTGCTTGTGCATGGTGAACCACATTAGACAAGGCTTCGCGCACAATTTGCAATATATGAATTTCTTCATTGGCTGACAGTGTGCAATTGGTCAAATGGGATTCGAACTTAATCTTGATCTTGCCTCGATCCGCGAATTCCTGAGCCGTCTTATTCAACACAGCCGCCAGGCTCTCCTCTTCAATCTGCAAACGAAAAGTCGTCAACAATTCGCGCAATTGCCGATAAGCGCTGTTTAAACCCTCTCGCAACTCACTCAACACCGCGTCGGCCTTATCTGAATTTTTTTCTCGCGTGAGTATGCTGGCCAAGCGACTCACTTGTATCTTCATATAAGACAAAGACTGCGCCAAGGAATCGTGTAACTCGCGTGCGATGACCGAGCGCTCCTCAAGTAACGACAATATGCGTTCATGTTCAGCGCGTTTATGCGTACCGATCGCCGTACCGATATGCCGCGATAAAGCTTCCAGCAAACGAATTTTCCAGGGTTCAATGGCGCGCCCCTCGGGAACGATCAATTGCAGAACGCCGTACACCCGCTCGGCATCACGCAATGGGATAGACAATACTTGCCGCCCACCCAAATCGCGGAAACGCAAACCCTCCCCCGCCATACACTCGGCGCACGAGCTGAGACTACAGAAGGCAACTTCATCTTCGGTCGGTCTGAGCGTCGACGCTAAAACCGAAACATTGCCTTGCGTTCCGGCCTCGACCAAACAGGTGGAGCCAGGCCCTAATTGCAAGACTTCTTCAATTTCCTTCAAGAGTAATTTATAAGTATCGGCATCGACAGTCTCGCTATAAAGCCGCGCGATGGAGTGGTACAACAATTCCAGAGAACGATTACTCCGTTCCAGATCGAGGGTTTTTTCTGCGACGCGCGCCTCCAAAGAGCGATAGTGCACAGCCAAGTCCTCGGCCATTAGATTGAAGGCATGTCCCAGACGGCCCAATTCATCCTGCCCCACAAAAGGCGTACGCGCTGCTAAATCGCCTTCTCTAATTCGAGTGGTAAATCCCAATAAATGACGCAGCGGCGTCAGTAGCGCCGTGTGTAAAAAGACCATGGTCAACAACATCACGCCGAGTGTCACTAACAAAGTCAGGCTAATCGTCGTGCGCAAAAAACCAATGCGCTCTTCGGTATCCTGCTCGATTTGCTTCACTAGCAAGTTGATGTTGAAGACAAAGGCGTCGGTGCGTTGCAGGGCCTCGTGCAAGTCCGCTTGTGGGTCCGCGACAACGTTGAGCGAGCCGAGCCAGGGCTTGATGTGCTGCTTCCAATCCAAGACAATTTTTTGCCTGAGTAAGGCACTCTTGCTGTTGGCGACGGCGCCCTCGGGGTTAGTTAACGCCGGACTATTCAAGGAATGCTCGAAGGCGGCAATGGCCTGGTCAAGCTCAATCCGATCCGCCTCCCGCGCCGCCGGCGATTGCGCCGCAAAGGCCAGCGCGCTGATACGGTAGCTCTGCATACGCAGCGCCCCGGCGTTGTTGATTGCACTGGCATTGCCGCGTGCGGTCTCCGCAATAATCACCGCCCCACCCATACCCGCCAGCACCACCAGCGTGACCAAGGTCATCGCGCCTGCGATGCGTATCAGCAGCGAGTGCCGCAGCGATGTATTCGGCTCGCTCATACCTGAATACCTAACTTGATGCAGCAAAAGGTCATGAGAATCCTGGAGAAAAATCAATATTACCAGGCGGGAGTATAGGCGTTTGCATCGGGCTGGTGTAGCCAGTGATGGCATTTATAGTGCCCTAAAAAAGAAGTACCTCTATTGCCTCGCGTCAGGCTTTCTCCGGCAATGAAATTGATTTTAAGGCTTAATTTAAGTTGTTTTTATAACGCGCACTGCTACCACTTTGGTGGTATCCCGACTAATTCTCTAAGTCTTTCCCCCTCTATTTATTTTCCGCGTCAGGCTTACACTCCCATTAACGTTATTCGGATTGCTTTAACTGCTTTGTGGAGAAAAAATGACCCAACAGACAAAAAAACAAATCTCGGTTTTAGCATCCAGTACGATTGCGTTCACGATTTGCTTTGCCGTATGGATGATGTTCGCAGTCATCGGCATCCCGATCAAAAAGACGCTGGGGCTGAATGAAACTCAATTTGGCCTACTCGTTGCCATGCCGGTGCTCACGGGATCATTGATTCGCCTACCCCTCGGGATGTGGACAGACAGGTTCGGCGGACGCGTCGTTTTTTTCATCTTGATGTTGTCCACCGTACTCCCGATCTATTCAATCAGCTACGCAACACAATTCTGGCATTTTCTGGTGCTGGGGCTATTTGTGGGAGCAGCCGGCGGCTCGTTTGCGGTTGGGATTGCCTATGTAGCGCGCTGGTTCACAAAAAGCCACCAAGGTTTGGCCATGGGTATTTTCGGCGCCGGAAATGCCGGAGCGGCCCTGACCAAGTTTGTCGCACCCAGCATCGTCGTGGCTTACGGCTGGCAAATGGTGCCGACCGTATATGCCGTGGCCATGCTGGTGACGGCGATC
>JAYTIZ010000078.1:0-4741 GCA_043731445.1 Gammaproteobacteria bacterium
CGCCGGAGCATCCCGACAGTAATTTCCGCATGGCAAATGAGGCACTGCTCGCGCATGTGCCTATTCCGCCGCTACAGATTCATCATATACAAGGTGAAGTTGCCGATGCTACGCTGGTAGCAGAGACTTACGCAAAATTATTGGATATGCATGCTCCAAAATCTGCCGAGGGAAGGGTACAGTTCGATCTGATTTTATTGGGTGTGGGGCCTGACGGCCATATCGCCTCACTCTTTCCTGATACCGCTATCCTCCAAGAGCGCACGCAATGGGCAGCTGCCGTTTATGTGGAAAAATTACACAGCTGGCGGGTGAGCATCACTTTGCCGGTAATCAATTATGCGAAGCACATCATGATGCTGGTTGCGGGTGCGGCTAAAGCGGACATCCTGCGCCAAGTGTTTAGCGAAGACCGTGCCGGCACATTATTGCCGGTGCAAATGTTGAAACCTCATGGTGCGATGGAGTGGTACCTCGACCAGGCCGCCGCGAGTCATCTTCCTGAGAAGGGAAAAAAATGAGAGTTCTCGCGGGCGACATTGGCGGTACCAAGACCTGGCTGCAGATTGCTGAATTTTCGGGGCAGGCCAGGCAGGGCAGGGTGATTTACGAGGAACGTTATGACAGCCAAGCCTACCCAGATTTTAGCCAGATGCTGGAAGAATTTTTATCCAATGCGCCCGGACTCACGTTAAATCTTCCGGAAAAAGCCTGTTTCGGTGTGGCGGGGCCAGTGAGTCAAACACCGACAGGGCAATCGTCCAAACTGACCAATCTGCCCTGGCAGTTGGATACGCAAGCTCTTGCCGATGAGCTCAGCATTTCCAAAGTCCAGCTTATCAATGATTTTCAAGCGATAGGTTATGGCATCGAAGCACTTCAGAGCGAAGACCTGGTCACGCTACAAACGGGACAAGCTCAAGTCAGCGCGCCGCGTCTGGTGATTGGGCCGGGCACAGGTCTTGGCGTGGGATTATTAACCTGGCAAAGCGATCACTACGCAGCACTGCCTTCGCAAGGCGGTCACATGGATTTTGCCCCGGTGGATATCCAGCAAATCGCTTTACTTGACTACTTGTTGAAAAGTTTTGGTCATGCACCCTGGGAAAGTGTCGTATCGGGTTCCGGTTTAACGCATCTCTATGAATTTTTATGTACCCAACACCCAGGGCAAGGAAAGTTGTCCTTACAACAAGATCTTCACGATCTCCCCGCCAGAATTACCGAAGCCGCTGAAAAGGGTGACGATGTGCTCGCTATTCAGGCGGTAGAACTTTTTGTGAGTTTGTGTGGGGCGTTTGCAGGTAATCTTGCCCTCGCCAGTTTGCCATACGGTGGTGTGTATGTGGCGGGTGGCATTGCGCCGAAACTCATTGAGCGTTTTAAAGATGGTATGTTTCTACGCGCATTTAATACTAAAAGTAGTATGTCCTCACTCTTAATGAATATGCCAGTACGCGTAATAATGAATCCAAAGGTAGGTTTAATGGGGGCTGCGTTGGTAGCGCATCGGCTCTAGTCGGCTGGTAGTGCCTCAGTTTCACTAAAGCCGTTCGCCCTGAGCCTGTCGAAGGGTAGGTGTTGAACCGCTCATAGTTCAACCGTTCGGCAAGCTCACGGCTCAACTACGAATGGTTAAAATTGAGACTCCTAGCCTGCTCTTTCCTTGCATATGCGCCGCACTAGAGCGAAAATAGCACCATGAACGAAGAGCATCCTTATAATATCAAAGTAGGTGTCGAAACGGCCTATATTGATGATCAATCCATACCGGAACTAGGGCGTTATGTATTCGCCTACACCATCACCATACTCAACACGGGCAGTATTCCGGCTAAACTCCTCACCCGTCACTGGATCATCACCGATGCCAACGGCAAGGTTCAAGAGGTGCGCGGTGACGGTGTGGTGGGTGAGAATCCTTATCTAAAGCCAGGCGAGGGTTTTCAATACACCAGCGGCACCATGATTGAAACCCCAGTGGGAAGTATGCAGGGCAGTTATCAGATGGTCGCTGATAATGGCGTTGAGTTTGATGCGGTAATCCCACCATTCACGTTGTCCCCGCCGCATACACTGCATTAACGTCGCTGAAAATCTTTCAGTGGCTCTGCACCACTAAGCTTTAATCAATTACTCGTTCCTAGGGTATTACTCAGCGCCGCGTAATGTTCCAGAGTGAGCACTTGTGCCCGCCACTCAGGATCAACCCCTACATTTTTTATCTGTTCTTCGCTGAGCAGTTCACGCAGACTGTTGCGCAGTGTTTTGCGGCGCTGTGAAAAGGCGCGTGCGACGACCTGCGCGAAAACTATCTCATCTTTGACGTGAACCGGAGGAGTAGGGTGAGGCACAAGCCGCACCACCGCGGATTCGACTTTGGGAGCAGGAGTGAACGCGCCTGACCCGACGGTGAATAATTTCTCCACGGAACAGCGGTATTGCAGCATCACGCTCAGCCTGCCGTAATCAGCACCGCCCGGCATTGCAGCCATACGTTCCACAACCTCTTTTTGTAACATGAAGTGCATGTCGTGAATGCAGCTTGCCTGGGTGAGTAGATGGAATAGCAGAGGGGTGGAAATGTTGTAAGGGAGATTGCCTATGATGCGGAGTTTTTTGCCGTCTTGCATGACGCCTGCAAAATTGAATTTGAGTGCGTCGGCATTATGGATGCGTAGTTCGCCTAAGTTCCCGCACATCTCACTAAGCGGTTCGACCAGATCGCGATCCAGTTCTACGACATCGAGAGATTTTGTAATGCGTAACAGCGGGCAAGTGAGTGCACCTCGGCCTGGTCCGATCTCAACTACATGTTCATCGGGTTGTGGATGAATAGCGGTGATGATACGTTGAATGATGCTGGGATCGTGCAGGAAATTCTGCCCGAAACGTTTGCGCGCGATATGTTGGATAGCCTGGTCTCCGCTGGAGAGATCGTATAGGAATTTAAGAGGAGTGCTGCCGGGCAACAATGTCTAACGCAGTGAGTAATGCCACTTTCAGACTGCCGCTGTTTGCCTGTCCACTACCGGCGAGGTCTAACGCTGTGCCATGATCCACAGAAGTACGGATGATTGGCAGACCTAGCGTGATGTTGACGGCCTCGCCAAAGCTCATGTGTTTCAATACCGGTAAGCCCTGGTCATGATACATCGCGAGTACTGCATCGCCCTGTGCCAGATTTTTTGGGGTGAATACCGTATCAGCAGGCAAGGGGCCTGATAAGCGCATCCCTTCTGCACGTAATTTTTTCAACACCGGCTCGATGACTTCGATTTCTTGACGGCCCAAGTGGCCTCCCTCACCCGCGTGAGGGTTGAGTCCACACACCAGAATCCGCGGTTCCTGAATGGCGAAGCGCGTTATTAAATCATGATGCAGAATGCGTAAGATATTTTCCAGATGGGGTGCTGTGATGGCCGCGCTCACGTCGTTTAATGGCAGATGGGTGGTAACGAGTGCGACACGCAAACCTGGGGCGGCGAGCATCATTACGGCTTGAGGTGTGTGGGTGAGTTCGGCGAGAAACTCTGTGTGTCCACTAAAGGCCACCCCCGCATCATTGATAATGCCTTTGTGTACCGGCCCGGTAACCAGCGCAGCAAATTCACCGCGCATGCAAGCTGCTGCCGCGCTACGCAAACACTCCAGGACATAAGGTGCATTGGCCACATCAAGTTTGCCGCACTGCACGGGCCGGGCGAGTTTTACGGGGAGGACTTTAAGCGTACCGGGTAGATTAGCCTTGCTGGGAGAGCTACTGTCAAAAGCTTCGCAACGAAACGGGAGGCCGAGCAGGTGGGCGCGCGCCTCCAGTAAATCGGGGTCAGCAACGGCGATCAGTTCACAGGCAAAAGACTGTTGTGCGATCTGTACGCACAAGTCGGGACCGATCCCGGCGGGTTCACCTGGAGTAATAGCGATACGAGGCAACATTTTGCAAGCTTACACTGCGCGAGGTGGGACGGCTATGCGCTATTCCTCTACCGTTTTATATTCCACGTAGGCTTCATCGCGCATCCGGCGCAGCCAGGCGGTGGATTCTTCTTCATTTTTCCGTTGGCGGATAAACTCGCGTGCCTTATTTTTCTTCAGGTCGTCACTAATGTCGTGGTCACGCCGCTCTACTACCTGAATGATGTGCCAGCCCAAGTCGGTCTGGAAAGGGGCGCTGATTTGGCCGGGCTCCAGACCACTCATGGCTTCTTCGAAATTCGGTGGGAAATCCCCAGGATTATGCCAACCCAAGCTTCCGCCACCACCAGCCGTCGCGGGATCCTCAGAGTGAGAGCGTGCCAATACAGCAAAATCCTCCCCACCTTCAATGCGCTGCTTCAGCTGACCCAGGCGGGTCTGAGCATCTTTATCAGAAGCAATTTCATTGGTGCGAATAAGGATGTGCCGTACCAAGGTTTGCTTAACCATTGCGCTACCCGTTGCGCTGCGTATGTCGAGTAGCTTGATAATGTGAAAACCATTTGAGCTACGGATCAGATCGCTGACATCGCCAGGCTTCATATTACGTACCAGATCGGCAAACAGGCTCGGTATTTGTCCAAGGGTGCGCCAGCCGAGATCGCCTCCTTCCAGTGCCTGTTGATCTTGCGATACAGCCACCGCAGTTGTCTTGAAGTCTGCGCCACCATGCAGATCCCCCAACACTTTTTCTGCCTTTTCTTTTGCGGCTTGCACTTGCTCGGTAGATGCCTCGCTGGGTGTGGCGATCAGGATTTGTGCC
>JAYTIZ010000079.1:0-4840 GCA_043731445.1 Gammaproteobacteria bacterium
CCAGCGGCGCACTTCAAGATTGTCGTGCTCGCTTTTCCCAACGGGTACGCTCGTGTGGGGCAGGTTGGGCATGTACAGTAATATTTTGTTGAGTTGTTGCTGTACTTTGGCTAAGCGGGATTCAGCTTTTTCTAACTGATTACCCACATCAGCGACAGCGGCCAATAACGCTGTGGTGTCTTCGCCCTTTGCTTTGGCCTGGCCTATGGATTTTGCGCTGGCGTTGCGTTCGCTCTGCAAGTGCTGTGTGCGAACTTGCAGTTCTTTGCGTAGCGCTTCGATACTTTCTAACTGTTCAGCATCCAGTGTATAGCCGCGCGTCGCCAGGCGTTCGGTAACCAGGGGGAGATTCTGGCGTAGCAAATAAGGATCGAGCATGGATGTTAGCTTGGTGTGCCGCCTGCGCGCTTAATGGCTTCGCGTTCCTCAACTTCGTCCTGCGTTTCGCCTTCGCACATAAACACGAACGAACCCATCACCGAACACGGCTTAATATCTTCGTGCAACGCGTCCATGAAAATTTGCGCGCGGCAACTTTCCTCGAAAAATTCAATCATCAGAGATTTTTGAGGGGACGGCAGGCGTAGGCCAGATTTATCAAAGGCTGAGCGTATGGTAAAGATATTCACATCACCGCTGGGCCTGAATTCTTCAATCGCGTTTATCACTCTATCCAGGTGTGCATCATCATCCGGAATATAGATGCGTAATACTGCAACTTCCAAGGTTTTCATCGGGGGTTCCTCAGTTTGTTAATTCAGCCATCATTAAAAAATTTTCTGTCGCGACGCGATTATATCGCTGCGATTCATAGCTGCCGCGCAAGGATAACACCGAGCCAGGTTGCGCCCACACACAAGAAGACGCTGCTGGCCATATTCAATACTGCTTTCAGATGCGCCCCACCTTCGATCAGATTAAAGGTTTCAATCGAAAATGACGAAAAAGTCGTGAAGCCACCCAGTACGCCGATCAATATTCCCGCGCGCCATACGGTATCAACTGTTAAGCGTTCCATAAACAGCACAAATAATATGCCGATTAAAAGACAACCTAGAATATTCACTGCCAGGGTCCCATAAGGAAAGCTGCGCCCCAGCAGAGTGTAAATTCCGCTCGACATCCAGAAGCGCAATACGGAACCCAGAGCACCACCGAGTGCGATGGCCAGCACCTGACTCACGGTTTTTTGCCCTTATTTTTTTTAGTCACATTTTTATTCCGGGCCTGCTTGTTGAGTTCGCGCAGATGCGTCAGTTTCTCAGCAATTTTTATTTCCAGCCCACGTTCAACAGGCTGATAGTAGACTTTCTCACCCAGTTCATCGGGAAAGTAGCTTTCGCCTGAGGCGAAGCCCTCTGGCTCATCGTGAGCATACCGATAGTCTTTGCCGTAGTCGAGACTCTTCATCAATTTTGTCGGTGCATTACGCAGGTGCAACGGCACTTCCAGCGAGCCTTGCTCGCGCGCATCACGCATGGCTGCACCAAAAGCGGTATACACTGCATTGCTCTTGGCAGCACAGGCCATGTAGACGACGGCTTGGGCGATGGCCAATTCACCTTCTGGGCTACCGAGCCGTTCCTGTACATCCCAGGCGTTGCGCGCCAGTTCCAGAGCACGCGGGTCGGCATTGCCGATGTCTTCGCTGGCCATGCGTAATACGCGGCGGGCAATGTATAAAGGATCGCAGCCGCCGTCCAGCATGCGCGCCAGCCAGTAGAGTGCGGCATCGGGCGACGAGCCGCGCACTGATTTGTGCAGGGCTGAAATTTGATCGTAAAAAGCCTCGCCATGCTTGTCAAAGCGCCGCAGACTGCCGCCGCTTAACACTTCATTGAGTAACTTCTCCGTAATGATTTCGCGACCGTCCTGCGCTTCTGCGAGATCGGCGGCAATCTCCAAAAGATTCAGTGCACGTCGCGCATCGCCGTCGGCGGCTAAGGCAAGTCGGTCGCGCAGCTCAGGAGACATATCCAGGTGCCGGTTACCCATGCCTTGAATTTTATCGCTCAGGGCGTGGTCAATGATGCTGCGAATTTCAGCGAGTTGCAGGGTTTTGAGCACATAGACGCGTGCCCGTGACAGCAGCGCGTTATTGAGTTCGAACGATGGGTTTTCGGTCGTCGCGCCAATGAAAGTGAAGGTGCCGTTTTCAACATAGGGCAGGAAGGCATCCTGCTGCGATTTATTGAAGCGGTGTACCTCGTCCACAAACAACACGGTGGCCTGCTCCTGTTCGTTGCGCGCAAGCTCGGCTTTGCTCACGGCATCACGGATATCTTTTACACCCGCAAGCACAGCCGATAGTGCAATGAATTGTGCGTCTGAACGATGGGCTATCAGGCGCGCGAGGGTTGTTTTACCTGTGCCCGGTGGTCCCCAGAATACCATCGAGTGCAGATGGCCGGATGCTATGGCGAGCCGCAGCGGTTTCCCTTCTCCCAGCAAATGCGATTGGCCGAAGAAATCTTCCAGCCGTTGCGGACGCATGCGGTCAGCGAGTGGCCGGTAGTTCGGCGTGGGTGTGACCGGATTCATTTACACGAAGATCATCTTCAAGCCAGCAATCACGAGCACGGCGGCGAGCAAGCGCCGCAGCGTAAGACTATTCAGCCGGCGACTACCGAATTCAGTGCCGATGATAGCACCGATGAGCGCAGCGGCGGCCCAGACTGGCAGGGCACCAGGCAACATCTGCACACTGCTGATATGTCCCAACAACCCGGCGATAGAGTTGACCAGGATAAACGGGGCGGACACCCCCGCTGTCTGCCGCATGTTTGCCCAGCCCATGAGTAGTAGTAACGGACTCAAGAAAATTCCTCCGCCGACGCCGGTTAGCCCGGATAATAATCCGATGCCAGCCCCGAAAAAAATGGCCAGTGGAATGACTAACGGCTTGTCAGCAGCGGTCGGTGCCTGGCGGGTGTAATCAAAAATTCGATAGGCTGCAAACAGCAACACCAGGCCGACGACGATTTTGTAAGTAGCCACCGGCAACGCCAGTGTGCCGCCCAGAAAAGCGAAAGGAATTGAGGCTATCGCAAAAGGCCAAAACAGCGGCCAGGAGAAACAGCCTGCCCGATAAAATTTCACTGTACCAATACTGGCGACCAGAATGTTCAACACCAGTGCAGTCGGTTTCATCACTTCGGGCGCGAGACCGAACAAAGCCATGGCTGCGATGTAACCCGAACCGCCGCCGTGACCTATCGAAGAATAGAGCAGTGCAGCGGCGCAGATCAGTGTGCCTAACAGAATAATTTGGGAAGTGCTAAGGGCTAACATAGGCTGATGAGCTATAGTGGTATTAACAACAGCGCCGTACACCATTCCATTTACGTTCCTGCTCTTGTTTGAAGAATTCGGCCCGAGTAAGCAACAGCTCGCCGGGATGGGCGGTTGCATGATGTTGCAGATAACGTTCATACGCATCATCGCCGCTGAGTTGACGGATAGCGTTAACGAATTGTCTGAATTTCTGTTTGAGCATCGTTAGTCCCTCACCCAATCTTCTACCAAGCGGCTGGGAATGTGTGCAGATTCCGTTAAGGGCGGCACACGTTTCCCGCACTGGTGACGCAGGCAGACACGCAGCATGTCGAGGACGATTATCCAGGTGGTGAGCACGAAGAATAGTGTGAGCCACGCGTCGAGCTGTTGGTTGAAGATAAGTTGCGGCGCAACAGCAGCTTTATCCGGCGGCAAGGTGCCGGCGGCAAGTTTCGTGGCCAGGTCGTTCGCCGCCGCGAAAAAGCCGATGCGGATATCTTCGCTCATGATCTTTTCCCAGGCGGCGGTAGTGGTAACGATGACCAGCCAGACGAGCGGCAGTCCGGTGACCCAGGCGTATTTTAACTTGCCGGATTTGACGAGTATGCCAGTACCAACGCACAGCGCGATGGCGGCAAGCATCTGGTTAGACATGCCAAACAATGGCCACAGAATATTCACGCCGCCGTTCGGATCAATCACGCCGATGTACAGGAAATAGCCCCAGGCGGAGACAATGATCGCGCTGGTGATGAGCACCGAAGGGTACCAGGACGTGCGGCCCAGCGGTCGCCATACATTGCCCAGTAAGTCTTGCAGCATGAAGCGGCCCACGCGCGTGCCGGCGTCGAGCGTGGTCAAAATGAATATCGCCTCAAACATGATAGCGAAGTGATACCACATCGCCAATAAATTTTGGCCGAACGCATTGCCGAAGATGCTCGCCATGCCGACGGCTAAAGAAGGTGCCCCGCCAGTGCGGGCGAACAGCGTGGACTCACCCATGGATTGTGCGAGCGAGTGCATCTGATCAGCGGTAACGGCAAAACCCCAGGAAGAAATCATTGCGACGGCATCTGCGGCTTCTTTCCCTACCACGCCTGCCGGGCTGTTGATAGCAAAATAGACGCCGGGGTCGAGCACAGTGGCCGCGATCATGGCCATGATCGCTACGAAGGATTCCAGCATCATGCCGCCGTAGCCGATCATGCGGATGTCGCGCTCATTAGAGATCAACTTGGGTGTGGTGCCGGACGCGATCAGGGAATGAAAGCCTGAAATCGCACCGCAGGCGACTACGATAAACGCAAACGGAAACAGACTACCTGCGAAGATCGGCCCCGTACCGTCAATGAATTGGGTAAGGGCCGGCATCTTCACCTCGGGCCGTAAAATCACGATGGCGATGGCGAGCAGAATCACCGTGCCGAGTTTCATGAACGTGGAGAGATAGTCGCGCGGCGCAAGCAACAGCCACACTGGCAAGACGGCGGCGATGAAGCCATAACCCATCACAAACCAGGCCAGGCCCAAGCCTTCCATATCAAAGTAAACGCGTAGCGCT
>JAYTIZ010000080.1:0-2713 GCA_043731445.1 Gammaproteobacteria bacterium
CACAAGGACTACCCGCTGATCGAAGTCGGCAAGATGACCGTTGATCGCAATCCGACCGACTATCACACCGAGATCGAGCAGGCTGCCTTCGAACCGAACAATCTGGTGCCCGGTATTGGCCTTTCGCCCGACAAGATGCTGCTGGCGCGGGGTTTCTCCTACGCCGACGCACATCGCGCCCGGCTGGGTGTGAACTACAAGCAGATTCCGGTGAATCAGCCGAAGTCACCGGTGCACAGCTACAGCAAGGACGGCGTAGGCAGAACGCAAAACGCCTCTGACCCAGTGTATGCACCGAACTCCTACGGCGGCCCGAAAGCCGATCCCAGCCGCACCGACGAAGCCGGACTGTGGTATTCCGATGGCGATATGGTGCGCAAAGCCTACACGCTGCGCAAGGATGACGATGACTTCGGTCAGGCCGGCACGCTGGTGCGTGAGGTGCTGGACGACGCAGCGCGCACGCGTCTCGTCGGCAACATCGTCGGCCATTTGTCCGGTGGCGTTTCCGCACCGATCATGGCTCGCGCCCTCGAGTACTGGCGCAGTGTCGATAAAACCCTGGGCGACCGTATTGCAGCCGGGGTTAAGGCTAAAGCCTGAGGCATGAAGCAAAGGCATCAGAAGTAATAGATGCTTCATAGCTTTTTCTGCTTTATCAGGCTGTAACAGGAATGCCTCCCCGGCAGCGGTGGAGGCATTTTTTTGCTGTCTGCGCAGCGATTCGATAAGCGCATCGGGCGCACGTTTTAATCCTTTTGACGTGACCAAGGTCTCGCCGCATGCTGATTATCCGCTAATCTATTTAGGCTTGGCCCTCTCCTTAACAGGAGAGGGTTAGATTCAAAGTTGTACGGCTAAATAAAAAGCCCCGCATTGCGGGGCTTTTTTTGTTTGTGGCTAAACGGATTTTTAGCTCGTAGTGATGCTCACGTACTTACGGTTCTTAGGGCCTTTAACCTGAAATAACACGGTACCGTCTGACTTGGCAAACAGGGTGTGGTCTTTACCCAGACCAACGTTCGGGCCCGGGTGAAAATGGGTGCCGCGTTGTCTGATCAGGATGTTACCGGCCAAAACCTGCTCGCCGCCGTAGCGTTTCACGCCCAGACGTTTCGATTCTGAGTCGCGGCCGTTACGTGTACTGCCGCCTGCTTTCTTATGTGCCATGAGAGTGTCCTGTCTTAATTGGAACTGATACCAGTAATCTTGATTTGGGTATAAGACTGCCGATGACCCATGTGCCGCATGTAGTGCTTGCGGCGGCGAAATTTGACGATCCTCACTTTCTTGGCGCGGCCATGTCCTTCGACAACCGCGGTAACCTTGCCACCTGCTATAAAAGGCACGCCGATCTTGATATCATCACCATTACCGAGCAGCAACACCTGATCGAAATCAATCGAAGCGCCTTCGTCAGCAATGAGCTTCTCAATCTTCAGGCTTTCGCCCTCAGCAACCCGGTATTGTTTACCACCTGTTACGATTACCGCGTACATAATCTTCTCCGTCATAACGGCCACTGTGAGTCTGGGCCTTTCGAGCCGCTAATTTTACCCTTAGCAGCTACGCCAGGTCAAACTTAGTCGTTAGGACACTTGACACCCAGGCGGACTCACCCCTAGCATGCGCAGACCCTTCTCCTTTGTCCATTGCGGTTTTCCATGAATTTACAGGCTATACAGACCCTTATCCAGGACGACATGCGCGCCGTGGACAGCCTGATTCAAAAACAGCTGCATTCCGAGGTCGTGCTCATCAACCAGCTGGGGCAGTATATCGTCAAGAGCGGCGGTAAACGCTTGCGGCCGATGCTGGTTCTATTATGTGCGCGGGCGTGCGGGTATACGGGTTCGCAGCACATAGCGTTGGCGGCCATCGTCGAGTTTATCCACACCGCGACCCTGTTACATGACGATGTGGTGGACGCCTCTGAACTGCGCCGTGGGCAGGAAACGGCCAATGTAATCTGGGGCAATGAAGCCAGTGTATTAGTGGGGGATTTTCTCTATTCACGCGCGTTTGAAATGATGGTAGACGTGAACATCATGCGCGTTATGGAAATCCTGGCGCATGCGACGAATACCATCGCCGAAGGCGAGGTGTTGCAACTGCTTAATTGCCGTAATCCCGATATCACCGAGCAAAGTTACCTGCAAGTCATCCGTTATAAAACCGCTAAACTTTTCGAAGCTGCAGCCCAGCTCGGTGCAGTGCTAACTCAACAAGTACCGGCTGTGGAAGAGGCGATGACGCGCTACGGCATACATCTTGGCACAGCCTTTCAGCTCATAGACGATGTGCTGGATTACAGTGCATCTGGGGATGAGATCGGAAAAAATGTGGGCGATGATCTGGCGGAGGGTAAAATCACTCTACCTTTAATCTATGCGATGCGCACCGGCACGGCGCAACAGGCGGCGCTGATCCGGCTAGCCATTGAAAGCGGTGGCCGGGAAGACATCGGCGCGGTCACAGCCACCATTGAATCGAGTGGGGCCATCGCGTACACTGCGCGCTCGGCAAAGGAAGAGGCGAGTATAGCCAGCGAAGCCTTGGTAGCGCTACCTCCTTCGCCTTATCGCGATGCGCTGCACGCGCTGGCCGAGTTCTCGGTAAAGCGCAGCTATTAGTGGGTAGGATCGCAGGCTGTGAACAGTCTGCTCGGCGGGGTGTAGCTCAGCTTGGTAGAGCGCTTGCTTCGGGAGCAAGA
>JAYTIZ010000081.1:0-3106 GCA_043731445.1 Gammaproteobacteria bacterium
GTATAGTCAGGCCATCGTATAAAGCCTGATTAACAGCCGACTTAGCGACAATTCCGATTATTCCACACATCGCACATACCTCATCATGATAAAGACTCTGTTCAAGGCTTGGGCTTATCCAACACTTTAACGGTCTTATCTGTCACATCAAAAGAAAAATCTTTGGCCATATCGTCGGGCAGAAAGCCGCGTAGCCAGACTGCGATGTTTTGAAAATCATCAATGAGCACTGACTCTTTCCACCAAGGATCTTTGACTAAAAAAGTAGCCCCAGCCAGCATCACGATAATGGCTACTAATGCTACACCGCGCGCGATACCAAACAGCACACCTAGAACATGATCCGTGCCGCTCAGCCCGGTCTTGTCCACCAGTTTTGCGATAAAGAAATTGATGATCGCGGCCAGCATCAAGGTCACTATGAATAAGGCCGTGAAGCCTGCCATGAGACGTAGCGAGGGAATAGTAATATGGCTGGTCAGTACGTCTAAATCGGCAACATCATGCGCGAAAGTGATACCTACCCAGATCGCGATGACCCAGGCAACCAGTGACAAGGCCTCGCGCACCAAGCCCCTTATCAGGCCAATCAGCGCCGAAAGGGCAATAATTCCGATGATGACGTAGTCTACCCAGATCATTCAGGTTGCAGCCGTTGCCCCATAGGTAAGATGAATCACATGGAGTAGAGCACCCCAAGTAAGCGCTTATTTTAACATTTTGCGCCGCTAAACTGTATCAATAATAATGTGCGCTCAGGAAGAGTAACGCACCACAATGCCCTTGATTTTAACGTCTTTCTCCAACTTATCGCGCATGGCCTCAGAGGCTGCGCGATCAAGCTGCGGCCCTACACGCACCCGGAATGTCTTACCGGTCGCACCTGCCAGTGGCTCAACAAATGCCGTGTAGCCCTTGGAGCGCAGTTTGTCACGCAGCTTCAAGGCGCCCTGCTCATTACTCACAGTGGCAAGCTGCACTACCCAAGTGGGTTCAGTAGAGGCCACTTTACTCACATCTGTTTTAACCTCAGCCGGTTCGGCAGGCTTGGGGGCTGCGCTGACAGGTGGTGTGGTTTCCGTCTTGGTTTCTGTTACAGGTGCGGGCACGTTTGGTTTGCTCACCTCTTTCACCGTCGCAGCAGCGGCAGGAATAGACGGACTCGCCTCAACAATAGGAGAGGTTTCACTTAAGCTTGATGCAGGAGCGCTCATCTGGGCAGGGTCGTCCAGAGGAATAACTTTGGAGGTAAATTCAGCCCCCGACTCGGGAGGTAGTTTGATCTCTGTGGTAGTGGACTTGTTCCCGCCATCTAACAGCTTGGGAAGAAAGATCACGGCCAGCACAATCAACACGGTTGCTCCGACCAGGCGTTGTTTTAGTTTGCTATCCATCATGAGCTAGTCCCTTTGAAAATAAGTAGCGCAATAATATCACCATTCTGATGCCTGTTCTTTGGCACCCACTTTCTGTTACTCATCAGCTGCTTTTAGTGCTTCTCCCACGGTATAAAAAGAACCAAAGCTCACTACCCTGTCGCCTAGATGCGCATCCTTCAAGGCATGCCGGTACGCTTCGCCCACACTCGCGTGAACATACACTGCTTGCGTAGCAGACGCTTCGAGCACTTGCTGCATGAGCTCATGCGAAGCACCACGCGGAACGCTTAACCCCGCCACGTACCACGCATCTACCACCTCGAACATGGCAGCCAGCACACCGGCGATATCTTTGTCCGCCAACATTGCAAACACCACAAGTGTGCGTCCTGGACAAGAATGTTCGCGCAAGCTTTGCGCCAGCACCGCCGCGCCGTGCGGATTGTGCGCAACATCAAAGATGCGCGTGACCTCACCCGGTATGACCTGAAAGCGCCCCACCAAGTTCACTGTGCCAAGTCCCTGGCATATGGCTTCTGGTGTTACCGGCAGACGAGCGTGCAGTTGTTCCAATACCATCAATACACCTGCCGCATTTTGCAATTGAAAACTGCCGCGCAGCGCTGGATGAGGTAATGCCTCGTAGCGTTTAATCGCGTCACTGGTCTTTCCCCACCAAGACCAGGTGTTGGCTTGTGCTTCATAATCAAAGTCACGGCCCAAACAGTAGAGCGAAGTTCCTAATGTCTCAGCATGAGTCAGCAAGCTCTTGGGTGGATTGCGGTCACCGCAGATGGCAGGGCGCTGTGGCCGGAAAATTCCGGCTTTTTCTCTGGCAATCGTCTCGCGGTCAGGACCGAGATATTCCATATGATCCAGGCCTATGCTTGTGACCAAGGCCACATCCGGATCAAGTAGATTGACCGTATCCAGCCTGCCACCCAGACCTACTTCAAGCACCACAACATCGAGCGCCGCTCGCTCGAAGATGTCGAAAGCAGCGAGCGTACCAAATTCAAAATAGGTGAGCATAGTAGCAGCGCGTGCTTCGTCTATGCGCTGGAAAGACTCGCAGAGCTGCGTATCGCTGGCTTCTGCGCCGTTGACGCGAACGCGCTCGTTATAACGTCGAAGATGCGGTGAGGTGTAAGCACCCACGCGGTAACCCGCGCACAGCAGTATCGTTTCCAGCAGGGCGACACTGGAACCCTTGCCATTGGTGCCAGCGACAGTGATGATCGCGTGCACAGGGCGATCTAACCCCATGCGGCACAAGACAGGCTGCGTCCGCTCCAGCCCCAGATCAATCTTTTTCGTGTGTTGGCTTTCTTGCCAGGACAACCAATCGGAGAGAGTCATAAAATAGCTGCTTAGAGAAAAGATGCACGATACAAGTAAAACTAAAGCACCCACTGTAGCTTCTACATTTTACTTGTGTCTTTTCTCTTGTATCTTGTATCTGCCCTTCAGTGATTCATAAGGGTTTTCAATAATCCCGCCAAGCGGTCGCGCATTTCGCGGCGGTCAACGATCATATCAATAGCGCCGTGGTCGAGGAGAAATTCACTGCGCTGAAATCCTTCAGGAAGTGTTTGGCGCACAGTTTGTTCTATCACGCGCGGGCCGGCAAAGCCGATCAGCGCCTTGGGTTCAGCGACAATAATATCGCCCAGCATCGCGAAGCTCGCTGATACGCCACCCATGGTGGGATCGGTGAGCACCGAGAT
>JAYTIZ010000082.1:0-14139 GCA_043731445.1 Gammaproteobacteria bacterium
ACCATGCGTTTTACTGCTCGACGAGCCGTTTGCGGCACTGGATCCCCTGTTACGTGACAAGATGCGTGAAGAGTTGCTCAAACTCCAGGCACGCTTTCAAGTGCCTATGATCATTATTACCCATGACCCAGATGATGTAGCCGTATTCGCCGGCACACTGTTTTTGTTTGAACATGGGCAAGTTACTAAAACACTTCCTTTGGCGCAAATGCTAAAGAGTGAGCAAAACCCCACTACTAGAATCGCTATCACTAAACAACTGCTGCTGGAAGGAAATCAAGCATGAAACTATCAACTATAGTCGTTTGCTCCGTAGCGCTTACCGCACCGAGTGCAGCTTTTACCGTGCAAGCCGACGAGGGAAGTGTAACGCTGTATGGTCAGGCGCGTGTCTCAGTGGATGTCACAGACAACGATCAGGGAAGAATTACCAATGTCTCTAACGGTGAATCACGCTTGGGCATTAAGGGCACTGAAAGTCTGGGAAGTGGGCTCAAGGCAGTCTTTCAGTTCGAGGTCAATGCCAACGTTGACGACGGTGCAGGCACTACAGGTACCTTTTTCGGTACCGCTCGTGACAGTTATGTCGGACTGGCTGGCAACTTCGGCACTGTTGCGCTCGGCATTCTCAACACACCTTATCGCGAGAGTAGCGATAGCATCGATGTGTTCAATAATTCACTGGGCGACTACAACAGCATCATCGGTGAGGTCGGTAACAAGGATACCCGGGCCGAATTCAACCGGCGCGAACCTAACACCATCAATTATTGGAGCCCTAAACTGAGTGGCTTTCAATTTAAAGGTCAATATCGAGTAGATGAACTGGCCAGTGTCGATCAAGACCGCTACAGCGTCGCGGGAACTTACGAAAATGGTCCCTGGTTTGGCAGTCTGGCTTACGAAAAACATCTCAATGAAACCAGCACTTCTACTGCTGATACAGATGGCATTAAGGTCGGCGTTGCCTATGCCTTTAACGAAGCTAAAACACGAGTAGGTTTTGTCTATGAGATGCTGTCTCAGGAAGGGAAGGGTATTTTTGACCGCGATGCCTGGTATGTCAGCTTATCGCACAAGATAGGTAATAATACTTTTAAAGCAGCCTATGCCCGGGCCAGTGATAATGATTTGATAGATGACAGTGGTGCAAACTTTTTCGTGCTGGGCCTTACACATACACTTTCTAAACGTACTGAGGTCTTTGGACTGTATGCACGTACCAATAATGACACTAACGGCGGATACGATATCGGAAATAGTACTAGCGGAACCACCGCGGCCCCCTTTAATGGAGCAACTCTTTCCAGTTTTTCCGTCGGCATGAATCATAAGTTCTGATTTTTTATCTGAGCCTATCAAAAAACAGATGCCTGTAGGTGTCTGTTTTTTATGTGCGGTGAAGCTATCTCCACTAACATCCGTAGCATTTCTCACGATTTCATAACATTTGTCGTTTGTCTGCGTTATAAGCCCCCGCCGGGTTGACAGGCACCATGCATGAATATACATTCATATGACTATTCATTATCACACCGGTATATGGTCAACAAAACAACTTCGCTCGAATCCACCTGTGTGCCCAAACTTAAAACCCTGGCGGATCCCACGCGCCTGGCGGTCATGAATCTGCTATTAAACGGTCCGAAATATGTCAATGAAATGAATGCGACACTGGGTACGGATCAGAGTTTACTGTCTCATCATCTCCAAGCCTTGCGTAAAGGTGGCCTGGTGGAATCAGTACGTGATGGCAAGGCGGTACTGTATCAACTCGCGCCTGGTGTGGAAGGTACGCGTTCCGGCCATTCGCTCAATCTTGGCTGCTGCATGCTGTCATTCGATCAACCTGGCAAGAAAGGGAAAATCAAATGAAACGCTTATGGATTTGCATGTTACTGACAACGCTCGCATTGACAGCCTGTTCAAAAAGTGACGAAAAAGCACAAGGCAAGCTCGTACTCACGGGATCCAGCACCGTCGCGCCACTGGCCGCTGAAATCGCTAAACGTTTCGAATCGCTGCATCCTGATGTACGTGTAGATGTACAGAGTGGCGGCTCATCGCGCGGCATTGCCGATGCGCGTAGCGGCTTGGCGGATATCGGCATGGTGTCGCGTGCGCTTAACCCGGACGAGAAAGATTTGCAGGCCTTTTCCATCGCGCAGGATGGCGTCACGATGATCGTGCATAAAGACAATCCTGTCAGCTCACTAAGCGATGCATTGGTGATTGATATTTACACGGGAAAAATCACTAACTGGAAAGAAGTCGGTGGCAACGATGCGCCCATTACCGTGATTAACAAAGCCGAAGGGCGCTCAACGCTGGAACTTTTTCTGCATTACTTCAAACTGGAAAACAAAGACGTGAAGGCATCGGTGGTGATCGGTGAAAACGAGCAGGGTATTAAAACGGTGGCAGGTAATCCTGCGGCCATTGCCTATGTGTCGATCGGCACTGCCGAGTACGATGCCACACACGAAGTTCCTATCAAGCTGTTGCCGGTGGGTAACGTGGCAGCCTCGGTCGAGAGTGTGCGCGACGGCAGCTTTCCCCTATCACGCCCGCTCAATCTCGTGACCAAGACCACGCCGCAAGGTCTGGCTAAGGAATTTATCGACTTCGCGCGCTCTAAAGACGCGAGCAACATCGTCAAGGGGCAGTATTTTGTCCCGATCACACAGTGACCTTGTTTTAGTCTGGAGTCTGCGCGGCTGTGCCGCGCTGGTCGGCGCCATAGTGGTACTGATCGTGGTATTTCTGGTTATGGAGAGTTTGCCCGCGCTGCAACATGTTGGGCTCCTGCGCTTCTTCACCGATGCCGCGTGGCACCCTACCGAGAATTTGTATAACCTGTTGCCGATGTTGTGGGGAACCTTGTTCGCAATGGTAGGTTCGGTGCTGATCGCCACGCCGCTGGGAATTTTGTCCGCGATGTTTTGCCATTACTACGCCCCTCCTCGCGTGGCAAATTATTACCGGCGGCTCATCGAATTGCTGGCAGGCATCCCCTCCGTTGTCTACGGATTCTGGGGGCTGGTGGTGCTGGTGCCACTGATTGGCAGCCTGCAGCCGCCGGGGACTAGCCTGTTGGCAGGCATCGCGATTCTTACCATCATGATCCTGCCAACCATCGCGCTAATGGCCGATGCGAGTCTCGCAAACGTGCCGCCGCACTATCTACGCGGCGCGCATGCGTTAGGTCTGTCACGCTGGGGAATAATTCGCGGTGTGGTGTTCCCCGCCGCAAAATCCGGCTTGTTCACCGGCGTAATTCTAGGAACCGGCCGCGCAATTGGTGAAACCATGGCGGTGTTGATGGTATGCGGCAATGTCGTGCAGACACCCGCCAGCCTGTTCGAACCGATGCGCACGCTCACCGCGAACATCGCCCTGGAGATGGCCTATGCTCTGGGCGATCATCGCGCGGCGCTGTTCGTCAGCGGTTTGGTGTTGATGGCAATCATCGTGGCACTGGTAATGGCTGCCGAGCGCGTTAGTCAGGAACATGTGTATGGCTGAAATGCTAAGCACTGCCGCAACAGAACAGCTTCTGCCCTCGCCAAAAAATAGAGTGCGTAGCGACTGGCTGCCCACTCTACTTGTGTGGGGCGCGGTTTTTTTGGTAACGGCGGTTTTCGTGTGGATAGTCAGCGACATCGTACGCCACGGCATCGGAATGATTTCCTGGGAATTTCTTACCGACGCACCGCGTAACGCAGGCCGTGCAGGCGGCATCGGGCCGATACTGATATCCACCTTATTAATCCTCGGCGTGTGCATGGCGGTGTCCGTTCCGCTTGGTATCGCAACGGCGCTGCTGCTCGCCGAATTTACCTCGGTGGAAAATATTTTCGGGCGTCTGGTGCGCCGCAGTCTGGACGTGCTCGCCGGCACGCCGTCCATTGTGTTCGGTTTATTCGGGCTTGCCTTCTTCTCCAAAACATTGGGTCTGGGGTTTTCGATTCTGTCTGGCGGACTCACGCTAGCCTGCATGGTACTGCCAATTTTAATCCGCTCCACCGAAGAAGGTTTCCGCGCCGTGCCGCATGACTATCGCCTTTCTGCCGCAGCACTGGGTTTATCGCGCACCACGACCATCATCAATCTCTTGTTACCTGCCGCAGTGCCAGGGCTCGTTGTGGGACTGGTGCTCGGCATTGGCCGGGCACTGGCCGAAACCGCAGCGTTGATCTTCACCAGCGGTTATGTGGATCGCATGCCCGAATCGCTGCTGGATTCGGGGCGCGCACTGTCTATTCACATCTTCGATCTGTCCATGAACGTCGCCGGTGGCGATGTCAACGCTTACGCGTCCGCGCTGGTGTTACTGGTGCTGCTGATCATCATCAACGGCACGGCTGTATGGGTTGCCGAGCATTGGCTGCACAGGAAAATTATTCCCTTATGAATGATGTCGAGTTAGCGAGTCAGTTTCGCCCCTGGCTCGCGCTGGATGATCGGCCGCCGTGCTGTGAACCGCATGAGTTCATCCGTGCCGAAAAGTTAAGCGTCTATTACCGCGACAAGCCCGCGTTTGAAAATGTAACGCTGCCGATTAACACCGGCTGCATCACCGCGCTGGTCGGCCCGTCGGGTTGTGGCAAGACAAGTTTCTTGTCGTGCCTGAATCGTCTCACCGACTTGATCCCAGGAGCTCATGTAGCAGGCAGCGTGCGCATTGGCGCAGACGATATCTTGCAGGCACACACCGACGTGATAGCACTACGACGTCGTATCGGCATGATCTTCCAGAAACCCAATCCGTTTCCGTTGTCGATCTGGAAAAACCTGGAATTTCCGTTGCGCGAACACGGTGTCAGCAATAAAACTGAAATCGTCCAGACTGTAGAGAGAAGTTTGCGCGATGTCGGCTTATGGGATGAAGTCAAGGATCGGTTGCATACCCCGGCGCTGGCACTTTCAGGTGGCCAGCAACAGCGGCTGTGCATCGCGCGCGCCTTGGCGCTTAATCCTGAGGCGCTGCTGATGGACGAACCGTGCAGCGCACTCGACCCCATTTCCAGCGGTGTCGTGGAGGACTTGATCGTGAGCCTGCGACAGCGTTACACGGTGTTGACCGTCACGCATAATCTCGCGCAGGCGCGGCGTATCGCCGATCACGTTGCGCTATTCTGGATGCAGAATGGCGCCGGGCAGCTGATCGAATATGGTACGGTAAAACAAATTTTCGAAGCGCCGCGCGAGGCACTGACGGCTGCTTATATCAGTGGTATACGGGGTTAGCCGCCAAGTTTCAACAACGAACTACCGTCGCATGATTTACAGCAACGCGACTAAATCTTCCGGCCGGTAAAAGAAATGCAAGACACCCGCTCCTGCAGCCGGACTGCCGTGAAATTCAATACCCATGACGCCGCTCTTGGGGAATTTAATGCTGGAGGATTCGGTAATCCCCAGCAGGGCAGCAGCGAGCTCGCAAAGATCAGGGTCGTGTCCCACACATAAAATCGTGTCGTCTGGATTAAACACGCCCAGCATTTCCAGCACAGCCTCAAGGGAATAACCCTGCCCTAACGCACGGCTCAGCGTGAGCTTTTCTACCAGATTCAAACCCTTCGCAGTGATACCAGCGGTTTGCAGCGCCCGTAAGCGCGGGCTGGTAATGATCTGTGTGGGCGCGATTCCCATATGTTTTAAGACACTCGTCACTTTCTCGTGTATGTCGCAACCCCGCTTTGTCAACGGCCGCTGGTCATCATCAGGATAATGTTTGGCATCCATAGGTTCTGCATCGGCGTGGCGCATTAACATGACTTGCATAAAATTCTTATGATCTCTTATTATCTTGTTTGGGATAAGCCGCCGTCAGTAAACGACGAAAAGGCAGTAACAGAATACTTAAAAAACCTAGCGCCTGGAAGTCACGATATTCTTTAAGGCCGATTTCCATGCCAAGCTGCCCTGCTGCGGGCTCCGCTCGATAGGTACCACACAATCTGTCCCACCACGACACGGAAAATCCAAAATTAGAGTTAGTCTCCCGTATCAGCGTGGAGTGATGCACGCGATGCATGTCGGGCGTTACTATTATCTTGCGTAACCAACGATCCATCTTTTCTGGAAGATAGACATTGCTGTGATTAAACAACGCGGCACCGTTAAGAATTATTTCAAATACCAGCACTGCCCACGGTGGAGCGCCTATGGCGATCACCAGTGCTATCTTATAAAGCATGGACAAGCCAATCTCGACAGGATGGAAGCGCACGCCAGTGGTGAGATCAATATCGAGATCGGTGTGGTGCACCTGATGTAAGCGCCACAGCAGGCTTACATAATGTGAGGCGACATGTTGCAGATAGAGGGCGAAGTCCAGTAGCAGCAGCGCGATAATAAATTCCAGCCAGAACGGCCAGGCGGTAATATTGAGCCAACCCCAGCCATGCTGCGCGGCATAGATAGCGGCGCTATAGGCGACCAAACCTCCCATCAGACGCAGCAATAATGCGTCTGCCAGCACAATAAAAATATTCGTCAGCCAGCGTTTATGTTTAGCTTGCATCAATGGTCGCCGTGGCGCGTAGATTTCCCAGATCGCCATGACGGCGAAGATGGTGAGAAAACTACCGAGGCGGATGGTTGTTTCCATAACTTTCTAAACTCAACGCAAAGACGCAGAGGCGCAAAGAAAAATATCTAAAAAATAATTAGGATTTTGTATGCGAGTGTAAATTACAGAAAAATTTATTTTAAACTTCATCACCTTTGCGTCTCTGCGTCTTTGCGTTGAGTCTTTAAATTGGAGCGGGTGAAGGGAATCGAACCCTCATCGTAAGCTTGGGAAGCTTCTGCTCTGCCATTGAGCTACACCCGCGCGTAAGAAATATTATAAAGCAGTTTCGGAAGTTCTTCGCCGCAGATTGCTTGCCCTGTCGTAGTCCGAATAATGGAGCCGGTGGTTAGAGGCAATATCTTATATTTCGGTCGCCGAGGTTACTGGCGCGAAATCCACTTCCAACGTACCGAAATGTGCCTTGCCACACTGGATCTTTGCCCATTCAGAACCGCGCAGTTTCAGCTGATCCTTGGTGGATTTAGTTTCGCGCACCAAATAGACCTTCGTGTCTTGCTCTTTCACAATGGCCCAGTCTGGATTATAGGTTCCCAGTGGAGTATTGATCTTGAACCAGCCTGGCAACTTGATGAATAGTTTGATGTCTTGCCGAGTGCTCATCGCTTCGGCAAACGCCCGTTCGACCTCGGACTCGAACAACACCGCGTCGTAGATGCTATTATCCACGTCAATCATGCTAGTGAAGGCGGCGGTAATCTCGCGCTCCTCGAACAATAGCATTTCATACTCCTGCCCGTTGATGCGTTCATATTTGATACCGTCAATCATCAGCCTATGCAGTTCAGCCTCAATGGCCTGCTGCGCCTGCTCAAGAAACTGTTGCGGATTACGTTGCACCTCATCCAAACGGCCAGACCTGATAAGAATCTCGGCCAGCGTCTTGCGTGTGAGTTCGTTTTTTGCCTGAAGGTAACCCAGCAAATCGGGTATCTTGACCGGCTGATAATCTTTAGCCTCTGTCTCACGCACACCTAGCAATTTTGTATCAAGCCCACTGCCTGTCATCAGCACACCGCCCTTCTGGATACTGATCTTAACCGGCTTGATCTTCTCGCGGTCGGCCAGATTTTTAGCGGCACGCTCCACCAGCTCAGCCGACTTATAATCCACCGCATAACGTGTTTTATGCTTAATACGATCCCACAACGCCTTGAAATCTTCATTCAATCGCCAGCCCGGTTTCAGCCCGGCGGTGCGCACTTTATTCTTATTGACGATGCGGCCCTCAAATTTTACCCCGCACTCATCTTCAATCTCGGTCTGCAATTTCTTGGCGAACTCATCGTAGTGCTCGTTGGCAATAACCGTCAACCGGTTAATGCCCGCATCAAAGCATCGCTCGCCACTTTCCAGCACCGGCAGGCGCAAGCCACGGCCTATTTCCTGGCGCTTTTTAATTTCCGAGCGGGTTTCGTTCAATGTGCAAATCTGAAAAACGTTCGGGTTATCCCAGCCTTCGCGCAACGCAGAGTGGCTAAAGATGAAGCGCAGCGGCTCATCGGGTGACAGCAAGCGTTCCTTATCGCGCATAATGAGTGCGTAGGCATCATCGTCAGCGGCGGTGTCGCCGCGTGTATCCTTGGCCATTCCCTTGTACGCCGCAAAATATCCGTTATGCACTTTCTCCACCGGCAAGGGTGATAAGTCCTGATACTTCGGTTGCGCGGCCAGGTCTTTGTAAGCCTCGATGAACCAGTGGCGAATCTTGCCATCTTCCGCCGCATAGTTCGCCACGCGATCGATGAAGAATAGCGAGAGCACCTTGAGCCGGGCGCTCGCACCGGCAACGCCGGGCAGGAGTTTTTTAATGCGTAACTCCTTATCAAAGTGCTCTTTCACTGTTTCAAAAATCTGCACGCGCATCACGTCATCACCGCGACCGCCGTGAGTCTGTCCTACGTGCAATATCACGCCATTGGTAAAGCTTACATAGCCGTCAGCCGCGTTAATTTCGTCAACAATAAAGCCCGCATAATTTTCGCGGCCATTAGATTTGTCGAACAAATCCACGCCGCCCGCACTGATAGCGAGGCTCTTTCGTTGCGGGCCGACCTTACCGCTCACATCAATCATCAGCTTGGCGGTGACCTTCGTTTTGGTCGCACTGATGGCCTGTATCTGGATAAACGGCTGATTGAAGTCCGGATCATCCAGCACCGAACTCACCTCGATGCGTTTCACCAGATTCAAATCGTAAGCCTTCACCGGGTCTAACTTATAAATCAGATTGTAGGCATTGCGATGGGTAGCCGAATACCGCAAGGTGCACAGCGGATTCAAGCTGGCAATAGCCTTTTTGGCCTGCTCGCTTTCCATATTTTGTGGCTCATCCAGCACCACAATGGGACAAGCCGCCTGTACGAACTCAATAGGCCTGCGCCCGCAGAGCTGGTCTTTGTCCTGATGAATAACATTGTTCGCCTGCTTATTGAAAGCATCAATGTTCATCACCAGAATCTGCAAGGCGTTGCTCTGCGCAAACTGCCTGAGCTTGGAATACTGCCGCGAGTCATACACCCAACTATCCAGCGCCACATTCCCGAACAGGGTTTGAAAATGCTCTTTCATTAAACGCAGACTTGTCATCACACCTTCGCGTATCGCCACGCTGGGTACGACGATAATGAACTTGGCAAAACCATACCTCTGATGCAACTCGAAGATAGTCCGCAGGTACACGTAGGTCTTGCCGGTGCCGGTCTCCATCTCCACCGAGAAGTTCATGCCGTCCAATATTTCACTGGCGGGAAGGTCATGAGTTTTCTGCACGGTTTTCAGGTTCTGCACTATCGTTGCCGCATCGAGAGCGAGCTGATTGCCGATACCCAGTTCGCTTAAACCTTGCTGCGGATTTGCCAGCGCAAATTCAAAAGCACCCGCAGCCAGCGGCTGGCCTGCAAAAAGCCCCAGCACAGCATCAATCGCTTCACGTTGATAGACCTGATTGCTGTCAAATTTTATTTTCATTCGAGCGTTAAGTTTGTGGCTTTAAAGGCATGATGTGTTCATACCGTTTTGAAGATGATGCCGTGTGACTGAGCTTCCAGCACCACACTGGTCTTCAGCGCATCATCGCCGTCAAACGCGGTGTCTAGGCACAACACCATTTGTGGGTTGCGCGCGAACAAGGCGCGCAGAGTTTCGCGCTCAAGATGACCAGCCAGGCAAATCAGCAACGCGCCATCGGCCACAGAAAAAGCATTAGCCGTTAGAGGTATTTCTTCAATTTTGGCCGATAAGGGGAAGCCGCTCTTCAACACCAGTTCGTACAGCCGATCCTGATCGGTGCGGTTTGGCTGTACGTTGTCGGTATACAGGCTCAACTGCTCGGCGAGTCGCGCGGACGCACCTACTGGCGCCGACCCACCCCATATCTTGAAGTTGCTGGAATCAAGCTTGAAGGCACGAAAACCCAAATCGCCACCGTCATTCCCGCGTAAGCGGGAATCCAGCTCGCCTTTATCAAAAAGTCCTGGGTTCGCGCTTTCGCGGGAACGACGATCTTCTTGAAGCTTTGCAATGACCCGCCGTACTCGCTCACGCGTAATGTGCGCGATGGTCGGGTATTCAGGGTTGTCGGTTTTTTCGGGAAGTTGGACGAGAATGAATTTTCGGTTGCCGTTGTCTTGTCTATTCAGATCAAGGACGGCGTGAGCGGTTGTACCGGACCCTGCGAAAAAGTCGAGTACGATGTCATGCTCTACCTCTATATCACCAGCCGTTTCTTGCTTATGAGTTGCCAGTTCAATTATCCGCTTGATCAAGCGCAAAGGTTTAGGGGTATCAAACTCAATGCCCGAACCTTCCATTAGCAGGCGCGTTTCCTTCTTGGCTTCGTCGTTATGTCCTGACTCCTGATGCGTCCACCAAGTCGTGGCTATTACGCCAGATACGTCGCTCAAGAATCGTTTGTAAGCAGGAACAGAGTTATCTTGTGTAATCCCCCACCAGACACGATTTTCTCGTACATTTTGTTCATGTCGCTCTTTGCTGTACCGCCATACAGCAGAGCGGCTAGGCCATATTTCTTCACCTGTTTTGGGATGAATTGTGGCGTAGTAGAGGTTGGGGCGCTGCTCAGCGGTTTTATTGCACAGGTAATTATCTGTACGCCACAAACCTCTCTCATCCTTGTCAGGATTTTTGTATAGCTTGTTATTTTCCTCAGTTCGTTCCTGTCGATTCAATAACGCAATTGCTTTGCCGCCCCCAGTGTTTTTTCGCTCCTTACCATAAACTAAAATAAAATCGTGCATAGGTGAAAAATCCACCGTGTCATTAGCGGGTGCATATTTCTTTTGCCAGCAGATGCATGCAATAAAATTCTCTTCCCCAAACACCTCATCCATCAGCATCCGCAGGTTATGCACTTCGTGGTCATCAATGCTGACGAAAATCACCCCGTCATCACGCAGCAAATTGCGCGCAAGGAATAACCGCGGATACATCATATTCAGCCAGTTGGAGTGATAGCGCCCATCCGTGTCTTTATTGGTGCTGGTCGCCGTGCCTTCTTCACTCAACTGTCCGGTGTAGCGTAAATAATCGTCCAGCCCTTCACGGAAATTATCCGGATAAATAAACTCGTTGCCGGTGTTGTAGGGCGGGTCTATGTAGATCATCTTGACCTTGGCGTGATAGGGCTTTTGCAGGAGCTTGAGCACTTCCAGGTTATCACCCTCGATGATGAGGTTTTCGGTACTGTCCCAGTTCACACTCTCTTCGAGTTGCGGACGCAATGTGGCAACGCTGGGAATTTGCACGTTGCGGAAGGCCTCGCGCTTGCCTGCCCAGGTCAACCCGTAACGTTCCGGGTTTGTGTCAATATGTTCGCCCAATGCTGCTTGCAGTTTGACGAAATCCACCTTCTGTTCACTAAATATTTGCGGCGCAGCTTTCCGCAATTGTGCGATTAGCGCATCGGTCAGATCGGCTGATGTGAGTGGAAGTTTTTCGGGTGGAGGATTTTTATTAGTCATGGTTGTGGGCGCTACCTTGAGGCGTAAGTTTTGTGTTTATTGAAATAAATGTAACGCGTCTAGTAAATCTTATCCGCCAACGTTAAACATCACCCCTCTCCCGCAAGGGGGGGAATATATGTTTAAGATAGTGGTTAATGACTATTTATTTGTGGGTTTGTTGTGTGCACCGCCCAGTAAACCATCAGCATCTTTTTCGTCCAGCGTGAGCTTGGGTGTTGTGGTCTTGAGGCGCTTTTCCACTTCCTTAATGTGTTCCGCGGGCGGGATATTTTCCGGCAGTGTGCCGCCAATGCGCTGGATAGCCGAGCGCACTTCTTTACCTACCGCTTCATGCGCGGCAATGGCCTGCTGCTGCGTGCGCACACCCTCGCGGGCAAGTTTGTCGCGCGTCTGCGTCATACGAAACTGGTTTGCGGCCAACTCGGTAGCATTCATGCGATCCATCAATTGTTGTTTGGCAGGAATGCTTTTTCTTGTCTTGATGGCTTCTCCACCCAAGCCGCCGTATAGCCCTTTGTACCCTGCATCGTGGAATACGCCAAACATTTTATTTTGAACACCGGCTTGCTGCGCGGCACCTGATAGAGCCTTAAATTCCGCCGATGTTTGTTTGCGCAAATCCAGTCGCTCCATATCCGCCGTCAATTGGTCGGAAAGTTCTTGGCGGTGGGTCTGAACGGCGAAGTATTTTTGGGCGTGAGCAATTTCTGGCTTGCGCGGATCACCGTTCTGGGCGATCAAATAGCAGGCAAAGCGGGAAAGATGGTAATCGTCTACTTCACGATTCCCCCCTTTGCCGAGTTCGATCATTTTGCCGGCGCCGGCAAAATGATGCTTCGACGGGTTGCCCGACTGCTCACATGACGTAATAGCCCGCTGTACGGCCTCTTCGAACCGCCGCCACTGGCTGTAGCCCAGCAAAGATTGCAGGTCTCGCGCGCTCCAGTATTCAGCCCCGTGTTCGTTGGTTTGTTTCAAGCTTTCAAAGTCACGGTTGACTGTCACGGAGACGTTCGGGTTCATCTGGGCAGATTTATCGATAAATTTCGTCATGGCTTATCCTTGTCGCGCAACTGACCCGCAGTAAGCTGTGTTTTGTTTAATCTTGTCGCTTCAGAGCAGACTCATTCTAACGACTTAGGCGCAACTCAACACTACTTTATACGCTCTCAACCGGATGCGGCAAAGAGCGCATTTACAACTTCACTGTACTGCTCCAGCACTTTGTTACGTTTTATCTTCATGGTCGGTGTGAGCAGGCCGTTTTCCACGCTCCACGGTTCGCTTAGCAAGCTTACGCGTCGTACCTTTGCGTAACCAGGGAAGGCCTGTAATTGCTTGGCCACGCGCTTTATAACTGGGTTAAGGGCGCGGCTATCGTGCAGGCTTACCGTATCCTTAGGATCAAGCCCAAGCTCTGCGGCAAAAGATTCCCACTGCTCGAGGTTCAGCACCAGCAGCGCGGCAAGGTAAGCCTGACCTTCGCCGATGACCAGCGCCTGTTCGAATAATGGGTCTGCACAGATCGCCATTTCCATATCTGCAGGCGGCACCTTCTCACCGTTGGACAGCACCAGAATATCCTTGATGCGTCCGGTGAGATAAACATGGCCGTTGGCAATACGCGCCTGATCGCCAGTGTGCAGCCAGGCTTCAGCATCTACCCGCTCGCTCGTCGCACCGGGATTGTTCCAGTAGCCCAACATGACGCCCGGACTCCGTGCCAGCAGTTCATCTTGTGCGCCGATGCGTACTTCCACATCGGGCAGAGCAATGCCGACGCTAGTAGGATCATTCTTGTCGAAGATATTGACACTAATCACGGGGCTAGTCTCGGTGAGCCCATAACCTTGCAGTACCGGCAGACCGAGCCCGATGAAAAAGCGCGCCACGGTAAAAGGCAAGGCCGCGCCGCCACTGATCACCACGCGCATGTGTCCGCCCAGATGCACGAGCAGTTTGTTGGCTACTTTGTTGCGCAATAGCGGCCAGTAAAAAGCCTGCGGCGCAAAACGTATTCGCCCCTGACTGCGCTCAAAATTTTTCCAGCCGCTGTGGATGGTCATGCGCAATAACAGGCGCTCCCACCATGATCGTTTGTCCATCTGCGCTGCGATCCTGGCATGGAGGCGCTCCAACACACGTGGCACGCAAATCATCACCGTAGGATGCAGCGCCTGAAAATCCTCGCCGAGTTGGCCAATCGAGCGGCAATAAGCCACCGTCGCACCGGCCATCATAGGCATGTAATAATTCGCGGTGCGCTCCAGAGTGTGCGAAAGCGGTAGCAGAGAAAGAAATACATCTTCGGAATAAACATCCACCTGAGCAAGAATGGCGTGGGCATTCCAGAGCATATTATGATGACTGAGCATCACACCCTTGGGACGACCAGTCGTGCCGGACGTGTATACAATGGAAGCAAGCTGCTGAGGATTATTCTGATGCGCATCCGGCGTCACATGCTCGCCAGCCAGCCAATTTTCTAATACCCTCACGCGCTCGTCATCTAAAGTTTCTTTTTCTGAGGCTTGGGCAATCAAGATGCGATGTAAC
>JAYTIZ010000083.1:0-3659 GCA_043731445.1 Gammaproteobacteria bacterium
TATGTTAGGTTATTATCAAAAAACTGCCCACATAGGATACACCCAACATAAGACCGAATTAAATGGTCTACACTTTCAGGCTGGTGCCGGAAAGTTTAACACGTCTCATCAGGCAGAGGACAAAGCATGGAAAGTCGTGAACTTAAAAAGGCAGGCCTGAAAGCAACTTTGCCGCGCATCAAGATTCTGGAAATGCTGGAAGACACCAAGAACCGGCATATGAGCGCCGAAGATGTCTATAAGGCGTTACTGGAAAGCGGCGAAGACGTTGGGCTGGCAACTGTGTATCGCGTACTTACGCAATTTGAAGCCGCCGGATTAGTATCGCGCCATCATTTCGAGAGCGGCCATTCTGTATTCGAGATGAACGAAGGTTCACATCACGACCATATTTTGTGTGTCAAATGCGGCAAGATTGAAGAATTTGTGGATGACGTAATTGAAGACCGCCAGCGCGCCATCGCTAAAAAAGCCGGTTTTGCCATGACCGACCATTCCTTATACATCTACGGCATTTGTAACGCCTGTCAGCGGCGTAAGGAATAGTGTCTCAGGGTTCATCAAAGCCGTTCACCCTGAGCGTGTCGAAGGGTAGATCTTGAACCGTCCATAGTTCGACAAGCTCACTACGAACGGCCCAAACTGAGACACTACTCTTAATTATTTAGCCTTAGCATTTTTTCTGCTTTTTGTTTGTGCTCCCTCCAGCATTTCCGCAGCATGTGCTTTAGTCTGATCGGTGATTTTTACGCCCCCAAGCATACGGGCAATTTCATCGCGGCGTTCGGATGTAGAGAGAGTGCTGATAGTAGTATGCGTGACATTTTTGCTCGTCTGTTTACTGACCTGAATATGATGTTGGCCTTGCGCGGCAACCTGGGGTAGGTGAGTGACGCACAGCACCTGCCGACTTTGACTTAGGGCGCGCAACTGTTGGCCTACGATCTCTGCAACACCGCCGCCGATACCCACATCCACTTCGTCGAAAATAAGCGTGGGTATACGCCCGCTTTGGGCAGTAATGACCTGAATGGCGAGGCTGATGCGTGATAGCTCACCACCAGAAGCCACTTTAGTGAGTGGTTTTACGGGTTGTCCAGGATTGGCACTCACGAGAAACTCAATACGTTCCATGCCATGTGCGGAAAATTGTTCGCCGCCCAGCGGTTCCAATTTAGCCTCGAAGCGACCGCCCGACATGCTGAGCTGCTGCATGTTTGCGCTCACCTGCTTGCTCAATTCCAGCGCCGCTTTGCTACGGCTCTCGGTGAGCTTTTTCGCCAAGGCCCGGTAGTTTTTTTCCGCTTCGGCAATATCAGCCTGCAAAGTTTCCAAACGCAGGTCAGCGTTTTTCAAATCTGCCAGTTCATGGCTGAGTTGTAGCAAATGTTTGGGCAAGTCGTGGGGCGGCAAGCGATGCTTGCGCGCAAGATCATGAATGCTGGCAAGGCGCTGCTCTAGGGCTTGCAAGCGTGCCGGGTCTAGTTCGAGGCTATCCAGATAGTGACGCAGTTCACTAACACCTTCCTGAGCCTGGATGACGGCGCTGTTCAATAATTCATTAGTCGCTGCCAAGCGTTTATCAAATTCTTCTAATTCCACAAGCTCGTGCAAACTGTGCGTCAAGAGACTAAGCACCGAGCTCTGTTCGTTTTCGGAAAGTGTTTGCAGCGCATTTTGGCAGGTGTCCAGCAGCCTGGAAGCATTGGCCAGACGCGCATGTTCCTCATTGATCGCGTCTACTTCAGACTCACCGAGGTTCAGTGTTTCCAGTTCCCGCACCTGATAACTCAATAGTTCCAGTTGCGCATTACGATCGGCCGCTGCGCGACTTAAGGCTTGCAGATCGTGATGGGTGCTTTTCCAACGCTGATATATCTGTGCCAGTTCGTTCAGCAGCGGTGCATGACCTGCGTAATCATCCAGCAATTGGCGCTGTGATTCCGGGCGCAGCAATGATTGATGTTCGTGCTGACCATGGATGTCTACCAGCATTTCGCCCAGTTCCTGTAGCGCTTGCATGGTGACAGGATGGCCGTTGATATAGCCCTTGGAGCGTCCTTCCAAGTTGATAGTACGGCGCAGCAGGCATTCTTCATTTGCTGCGAGATCGTGTTCCTTGAGCCAGGTATTTACGGCTGTTAACGCGCTAATATCAAATCCGGCCGTAATCTCCGCACGCTCACAGCCATGACGGATAACACCTGTTTCTGCACGGTCACCCAGGGCGAGATTAAGTGCGTCGATCAGAATGGATTTACCAGCACCGGTTTCACCGGTGAGCACCGTCATGCCGTTCTCAAACTCCAGCTCAATATGTTCCACAATGGCAAGATCGCGGATATGGATATGCGTCAACATTGAGCGTAGGGCGGAATGTTATTCAGGGAGCATCCAATTTGCCGCCCCACTGCAATTTGGCGCGTAGAATCGTATAGGGATCATGTTGGGCAGGGTGAATGAGCCGGATTTTTTTATCTTTGCGGATTTTAATTAAATCACCCGCGTTCCAATCCAGGCTGATCTGTCCGTCGCAGGTGACCTGTACCTTGGGTTGATTGCTGTTCTCAACGATGATGGTGACGTGACTATCACCGTCTATCACGATGGGGCGGTTGCTCAGTGTGTGCGGAGACACCGGCACCAGCACCATAGCATCCAGAGCAGGGTGCAGAATCGGCCCGCCGCTGGACAGGGCATAAGCAGTAGAGCCAGTGGGGGTGGCAATGATGATGCCATCGGAGCGATGCGTGTGGACGAAGACATCATTGATGCAAGTTTCGAATTCGATCATGCGCATCACTCCCCATTTGTGGACGACCACATCGTTGAGGGCGTTGCTCTGGTTCACGATAATACCGTCGCGCTCGATAGCGGCGTGCAGCAGGATACGTTCTTCTTCCTGATAGTTTCCCTGGAGTATGTCGTCCAGTTTTTCCAGCATGTGGTCGGGAGAGATGTCCGCCAGAAAGCCCAGGCGCCCCTGGTTGATCCCCAACAGCGGCACATCGTATTGGGCCAATGAGCGTGCCGCGTTCAGCAAAGTACCATCACCGCCCGTGACAATAGCGAGATCACATTGCATGGCAAGATCTGCGCGCGGCAGTACGTCCAGGCTGTGCCCAGGCCACAGCTCCGCCGTGGCTTCATCCAGAATCACCTGGACATGAAGCTGCTTAAGATGCTGGCTTAAGGTTTTGAGGACACCCTGGACACTGGGATCACCGTATTTTCCTATCAGGCCAATGCGCTTAAATGCGAGTGTCATTTACTTATTTTCCGACCGCCAAAAAAGCTCAAGTTAGCATATCAGCTTCGCTTCGACCATCCTTGACTCTATATTAGTCCATCAGCCTTGACAGCGAGGAGTGTGATTGATAGCTTGGATTAGCACTGTACCTGAGCGAGCGCCACTACACCTTACGGGGCATGAAGGAAGCTGTGATCAATCCGAACGTAGTTAGCGAGCGTGCCCAGCAATTGCTCAAGGCGCTAGTCGGGCGCTATGCGCGCGACGGGCAGCCGGTGGGCTCTCGTACCTTGGCGCGTGATGCCGGGCTGGATCTGAGTCCGGCTACCGTGCGTAATGTACTGGCCGACCTTGAAGACCTTAAGTTGATCTCCTCGCCCCATGTTTCGGCTGGCCGCGTGCCCACTGT
>JAYTIZ010000084.1:0-21402 GCA_043731445.1 Gammaproteobacteria bacterium
CTGAGATTCTCAGAGTGATTGATTCCTTGCAGCTGACGGACAATTACAGTGTAGCGACACCAGCTAATTGGAAAGAGGGGGATGACTGCGTGATCGTTCCTTCTTTGACCGATCCGGCTGTACTCAAGGCGAAGTTCCCCAAGGGATATAAACAACTTAGGCCGTATTTACGCATGACACCGCAACCCAATAAATAATTGATGAGTAAATCAGACTACAGACCATTCAGGAGAGCGAGCGTTTATTTATGAGCAAGAAAATTACAAGGCGGGATTTCATAAAGGTTTCGGCCGCTACTCTGGCTACTACCGGAGTAGCAGGAGTAGGCTTGCTACCTATTGCGGCAGAAGCAAAACCCAAAGCCGCCAATGTGCTTGTTCATCAGACAGCTTATTTACCCAAGGCCAAAGGCCCACGGGTCGTGGTGATAGGCGGAGGAACAGCCGGGCTGACCATTGCAAAATATCTCAAAAAAGAAAATCCCAAGTTTGATGTGGTATTAGTTGAGAAACGCGCCATTTACAACTCATGTTTTTCGAGCAATCTGTGGTATCCAAACTTAATCAATCTGGAATTTTTGACCCACAGTTTTCTGGACGCTGCCAGGAATGGCAACTACACCTTCTTCAGCGCTACCTGTATTGGGATGGACCGCACCAGCCGCAAGGTGTTTACCGATCAGGGCAGCATAGCCTATGACTATGCAGTGCTCACGCCGGGCATTGATTACGACTATGCCAAGATTGGTGTGGATAATCCGGAAGATGAGTATCGGCTAAGAACGGATTATCCAGCTGGCTGGACGATGGGCACAGAGCACGTGACCATTAAGAACAAGTTGCAGAATTTCAAGGGTGGTGTGTTTGTACAAACCGTGCCGGGCGGCAATTACCGCTGTCTTCCAGCGCCCTATGAAAGAGCTTGTATGATCGCCTCCATTTTCAAAAAGAACAAGATCAAGGGCAAGGTACTGGTTCTTGACCATAACCCTGACATCACTATCAAGAAAGACGGCTTTCATGCCGCGTTTAATGATCTATATAAAGGTATCATCGAGTACATACCGTCAGTCGAGATCAAGGGTGTGGATGTTTCTAAAAAATCCATTAAGACCGAATTTGATTCCTACCAGTTTGACGATGCGGCGATCTACCCCAATATCCGTGCGTCTAAACTGATCGAAGCAGTCGGGTTGGTTGATCCGCAGAGTCCGCAAAAAGAGGCGAATATTGATGTCTTCAAATACCACGTTATGGGTGATGAGCACGTTTACGTTGCAGGTGATTCCCGCCCCATGCCATTTTCAAAGAGTGCCAACACCTCCAACACCGAGGGAAGATATGTGGCCAAGGTAATTGCCGCCCATGCAGCGGGTAAACAGACTGCCTGGGAAAGTCCCACCACCACCTGCTTTTCGATGGTGAATGCTGATCCCAAAGAAGCTATCAGCGTGAATGCGCACTATGACTATGATAAGGAAAAACAAGCATTTGGTTTTTCTAAAGATACCAAGCTGGATGAAAAGCGCGATGCTGCTAAGGGTGCAGCCACTCTCGATTGGGCGCAGGGGATATACAGCGATTTGTTCGGTTGAGGCTTAAACCTGTTTAGCTGATTTTGAAAAGTACGAACAGTAGGCCCAATAGGCCGCTGCCTAATACCACAGGGATAACACCCCATTTGAAACGCCATAGGCCGAAGAAAATAATCATGGCCATTAGGGCAGTCAGCCAGTCGAAACTTCCTTCCCGGCCCTGAGGCCAGAACACATGCCAAGCGAAGAATACGGCAAGGTTAAGAATCACGCCGACCACTGCCGCCGTGATAGCACTCAGCGGTGCCGTTAATTTAATGTCATCCCGTGTGGCTTCAACAATGGGTGCACCAGCCAGGATAAATATAAAAGATGGCAGAAAGGTAAAAAAAGTGGCTACGCAGGCAGCAAGGATTCCTGCAACCGCTAAATTTCCGCCCGCTATCTGTTGTGTCCACCCGCCGACAAAACCAACGAAGGCTACGACCATGATCAGCGGTCCAGGTGTGGTTTCACCCAGGGCGAGTCCATCAATCATTTGTGTGGCACTCAGCCAGTGGTAGTGCTCAACCCCTCCCTGATAAACATACGGCAAGACCGCGTAAGCCCCACCAAAGGTCAGCAAGGCAGCTTTAGTAAAGAACCAGCCCATTTGTGTCAGTGTTGCTTCCCATCCTTGCCAGCCATACAGTGCGGCTATCGCACTTAACCAGATCAGCAGGCCGATCAGAGCGTAAATTATTACTCGTGACCACTTGAATAGGGTATGGGTACCGCCTGGAGTGTCATCGTCAATCAAAGCTGGGCCGTAATTTTTTTTGACCGCTCCATGAGCGCCGCCTATGCTGAATTTGTCCGGTGCAATACGTCCACCGATAAATCCAATCACGGCTGCTGTCAGTATGATGTAGGGAAACGTGGCGAACCCGGGGTATAAAATACCCAAGGTAAAAATAGCTATAAAAGCTGAGATGGCAATACCCAACATGACGCCGCTGGTAATCGCACGCGAGCCGATGCGGTAAACCGCAAACGCAACAATGGCAACCACAGCAGGTTTGATGCCATACAGAATACCGAGTACTTCTGGGTGGCTACCAAAAGCCATATACAGCCAGCTTAGTGCGATGAGAATAAATAGCGATGGTAATACGAATAACACGCCAGCCATGATGCCCCCCCAGGTGCCGTGCATGAGCCAGCCGATATAAGTCGCAAGCTGTTGCGCTTCCGGACCGGGTAACAGCATGCAGTAATTGAGGGCGTGCAGAAAGCGTCGTTCAGATATCCAGCGGCGGCGCTCAACCAATTCCTCATGCATGATGGCAATCTGCCCGGCTGGGCCGCCAAAACTGATGAAGCCAAGCTTTAGCCAGTAACGCAGAGCTTCTGTAAAACTGACTGGGGCAGGGGCGTGAGATGTATCAGACATGATGCAAAAGTATCTTTTGTGGCTTAATCAGACTGCTTGTCTTCTTCAATAGGTAATACCCCAAGCTCAACTTGATCAGTGTGCTCCAGCTCGACGCGCTCTATTTTAGCGAAGCCCTCGCTGATCTTTTTGCTTGTGGTATGCACAGCCTCAGCATCGTCGTAAGCCTGGCGGATATGATCGGCGAGTTTCTTCATACGCACATCAAAGCGCTTGAATTCTTCGCCAAGTTTTTTTAAAGCCTCCTGAATAACGTGCACCTGTTTGCGCGTCTCGATGTCTTTCATAACAGCCGATGTCGTCGTGATGATGGCCATCATTGTAGTAGGTGAGGTGATCCACACGCGTTTTTGGTGGGCGTAAGCTCCAACATCGCTGTGATAACTATGAATTTCGGCAAATACAGCTTCTGCAGGGACGAACATCACTGCGCCATCACAGGTTTCATTCGGGATGATATATTTTTGGCTGATGTCATCCACATGTTTTTTCACATCGGCCTTGAACTGCTTCTGTGCCTGAGCGCGTTCCAGTTCACCCGCATCTGGAGAAAACATACGATGATAGTTTTCCAGAGGAAACTTTGCGTCAATAGCCAGTGTACCTAAAGGCTCTGGTAAAAATATCACGCAGTCAGCGCGATGGCTGTTAGAAAACGTATATTGCATGGCGTAAGCCTGCTGGGGAAGAACATTACGGATAAGATTTTCAAGCTGTACTTCACCAAAGGCGCCGCGCGAACGCTTGTCACCCAGTAACTCCTGAAGACTTACGACATTGGTAGTGAGCCCATCAATCTTCTTCTGTGCCTCGTCAATGGTGGCGAGGCGTGCCATGACATTGGTGAAGGTCTCGTTCGTTTTTTTGAAGCCTTCGTCGAGCCGTTCAGCCACCTTTCCGCTGATTTGTTCTAGCCGGTTATCCGTTGTTTTAGTGAGGTTCTCGATATTGCTACTAAGTTGCTGAGTGACATTACGCAAAGTAATTTGAATAAGTTCCTGATCGGTGCGGCCCTGCTCACGCAGCGTTTTTTGCGTCCGGTCTGACGAGTCCATCAGCCCAGCGGTTAAGCGATCTCCTTGTTTTACCAAACCATCGTGTAGCCTGGTCAATATCAGGTAAAAGCCTATCAAGAGACCCATGAAGATAAGTAGGGCAACAATAATAAGCAGGGTGGTAGTCTGTTCAGGCATGTGATGTTATCCAATCGAGCACTCCTGCCGGATGATCTATCATTCCGTCAGCACCCCAATCCTGAGGTTTATCTTGCGGAGCTAAGTAACCGAATAAGGCTACCAGGGTTTTCATGCCTGCATTCACTCCTGCCCGGATATCGCACTCAGAGTCGCCGACAAAGAGACATTGTACAGCCTCACTGCCGGCCAGGTTACAGGCGTAGAGCATGGGTTCAGGGTGTGGCTTAGGATTAGCGGTCGTATCACCGCTGACGATACAGGCTGCCCGTTGCGTAAGATTGAGTTGATCCAGCAGAGGGTTTGTTAAAAAAGCGGGCTTATTGGTGACGACACCCCAGTTCATGCCGCGCTGCTCAAGCTGATCCAGCAACTCGGCCATGCCAGGGAATAGCCTCGTTTCGCGCGTGAGATGATTACGGTAGATCGTCAGCAGGCGCTGACGCAAGCCCTCGAATTTTTCGTGATCGGGGTTGATACCGAAGCCAATTTTTAACAGGCTTCTGGTGCCTTGTGACACCCCAGGACGAATCGTCTTGAGTGGTAAGGGGGTCCGGCCTTCCTCTTCCAGTACACTATTCAGTGCGAAAGCTAGGTCAGGCGCGGTGTCTGCCAGGGTGCCGTCCAGATCAAACAGGACGGTACGCAGTTTATCGCTCATCAGCGCGCACAGTATAGGCCAGGTAATTAACGTCCACGTCTTTGCCCAGACTATAGTGCTGCGTCAGTGGATTGTAGCTCATGCCGGTCAGATCACGCACATGCAATCCCGCGTGGCGCGACCAGGCTTCTAATTCTGCAGGCCGGATAAATTTACTGTAATCGTGCGTGCCTTTGGGTAATAGTTTGAGCAGGTACTCGGCGCCAATCACCGCGAACAGATAGGCCTTTGGATTACGATTGATGGTGGAAAAAAACACGTGACCGCCGGGTTTGACCAACTTAGCGCAGGCTTGCACGACAGAAGCCGGATCAGGCACATGCTCGAGCATTTCCAGACAGGTCACTACATCAAACGTGGCAGGCTGCTGCTCGGCAAGCTCTTCCGCAGTGATCTGCTGGTAGTCCACGGCCACACCGGATTCCAGAAGATGCAGTTTGGCAACTTGGAGAGGTGTCGCACCCATATCAATGCCGGTGACGCGAGCGCCGCGCTGAGCCATGGCTTCCGTTAAAAGTCCGCCCCCACACCCTACATCCAGGACTTTTTTTCCGGCGAGTTTGGCCCGGGTATCAATGTAATCCAGGCGCAGGGGGTTAATGTCATGCAAAGGCTTAAATTCGCTGGTGGCATCCCACCAGCGGGTAGCTAACACTTCGAACTTGGCGATTTCACCAGGGTCAACATTTTGGGCAGTTTGGCTCATGCGAATAGCATACCGTAAAATACCTTTGAGCGAAATTCACGAATAATTATAAATACATAGGAAGGTACTTTCGGGTTTAGTTATCCACTTCCAAGGCTTAATGATTGCTATAGTATTGGGCAAAATATTAGTATAAAAATTCTATACCCCATCTATTCTCTAGGGATACTTTTTGTTAGCATTTCAGTGATATTTGGTTCGAGAGTAAGCTAGTGCAAATCTAAAAGAAAATGGCTTTGACTATATAAGGCTGGTTAGAGCAGTTTTTAGGGGGTGTGTGATGAACATATTGATAAAGCGCATTTTATACTTCTGTATTTTATTGACCGCTTTGTTTTCTCTCTCGGCTACTGTATCGGCAAAAGATACACCCTCTGATGAACCATCTGCGACAGGGACAGGTGCCATCGCAAAAAAAACCATCACCAAAATAATGAGTAAGGGCGGTCTTAAAATTGAGGCTGGCTCGGTGTCGGGACTGACACATATTCTCAGTAACTGGGACACGATCCAAAATCCCTGCCCCTGCACGATTAAACTCCTCGAGGCGATGTTCCATGGCTTGCGTGACAATGAAGGCCAGAGTTTTGCTTTTGTTTTGAGTGACTGTTTTAAGCTGCCCCAGCTTGGGGGCGGAACCTTCGCTGAATTGCAGACACAAGGCGAATATCTTTCCAGTGAGTTAGGGAAAAACAAAGCACAAAATTTACGTACGCTGCGTGGCATGATCAATGAGGTACGTGCTAGCTGTAAGCCACCGTCTCAAACCAGCCCGATTCCGCCACCGCCACCTGTAACGGAAGGAGGTACACTACCTCCGCCACCACCGCCGCCGATTTCAGCAGGGACAGGGACTACCACTTCGCCGCCTACCGGTGGTATGCCGCTTCCACCCCCAGTGGTAGCTCCGGTGCCAGCACCACCTAAGACGACGCCTGTTCCGCAACCCCCTCCACCCCCCCTGCCACCAGTGTGGAGTGTCGAAAAGCCCTGTCCTCAATGTCAGGAATGGGCTGACCTCATTGTTAAGGAGCGTGCCAACCTTGATAAAGTAAATAAGGAATTGGCCGCTCTGCAAAACAAGCTACCACCACTGGCAGACCAGCAGCGCAAACTGCAGTCGCAGATTAAAGGCTTGGAAGCTGAAATGGCCAGGCAAGAAGGTACGGGTGGTAGTTCCTTTGACCCTGAAACGGGAATTACCATTGAGGCTATAACAGATGCCAAGGGTACGGTCACGGTCACCACGAAAGACGCTGCGGGTAACATCACTGAGCAGCACACCCGTGAGCGCCGTGATACCAGCAAGATTAAGGAAGAGATCAAGGCTAAGGAGGTCGAAATTCAAAAACTGAAGGATCAGGAAGCGCAGATTAAAAAGGATGTTGATTACAACGCTAAATTAAAAGAAAAAACTGAGCGTGCCATTAAAACAGCTCAGGAGGGTTTGGAAGATTGCGTTAAGACCAAATGTAACCCTCCGACTGAGATCACTGTAACAGAACCGGGTCCGCAGACGACGCCCGTTCCGTCGCCCACTGATGGTCCGGTACCCGGCGGTGGCGTTTCCACACCACCCAACGATGGTCAAACGCCAGGCACACCGCCATCCACAGGGGGATTTACGCCCCCGCCTGTTGGGGGTGGGCAAACTAAACTTGAATGCCCCAAGCCCGCTGCAAGTGAAGCTATCCAGGTTGGAGCTAACTCTGAGGTAGGCAGCGGCGCCCATGCCATAGAAAAAGTGAAGGAAACCGCCGGTAGTTTTCTGGGCAATTTACTGGGCGATAAACTGCCGTTTGGCGTAGGAGGGGGAGGCGGTAGCAGCGAGCCGGAGGTGGTCAAAGACCCAGTGCCGAAAGAGCAGATGGAGACGTTTACCGCACCCGATGGTACGGCCATCAAGATCGGCGGACAGATGACGCCCGAAGGTCTCCTGGTCAGCACCTCCATTGTAGATTCACCTGGTGATGGTACTTTCCAGACGGTATTCCTGGAAAATAGTCAGGGTCAACGTGCCGGGCCACTAGGCTATTTGGTTTATGAGATGTATCAGGACTGGTCGCTTACCGTATCGTGGACACATGACCGTTATGTCAATGGCCAGCATGTTTCTCATGAAGCGGGTGGCTGGAGTAAAGAGGGTACTGATTTCCTGGGTAGCTTCAAAGTACCTTTGGCCGGTGAAGGTATCTGGAGCCAGCTGGGGTTCGGTAATGCGGTGAAAGGTATCAAGAGCCTAGGTACGATGTACCCGATTACCCGGGAGCAATTGATGGCTTCGCCGACTAGCGTGGTCATTCATGTTACGCGTCCCAAAGAAGATCCGGTCATTACCGCACCCTTTATAGCCTGGATCAGACCTATGCCGGATGGAGGGTTGAAATTTGAGCAGGCACAAAAAACCTATGCCGAAACTAATTGTCTGTAAGGTCCTGTTTTTTGATTGACGAAACAAACTCACAATAGAGGAGGTTGTCGTATTTTTTCAGGAACTTTCATCGCCCTGCTATTTTTAAGCCCCAGGCTCGTGCCTTGGAACCGATGGCGTATTCGTCCATGCGAGTGAGCACGCGGTTATTTAAAAGTTGTTGACCGGCTACCCACACGTCAGTGACTTGATGACGGCCAGTGGCATAGACCAGTTGGGAAATAGGGTCATAAACAGGTAGTGATTCTATTCCGCCAAGATAGACGGCAGTAATATCGGCTGCCTTACCAGGTAGTAACGAGCCCGTTTCTTCCTCCAGGCCCAGCGCGCGCGCGCCATTTAATGTAGCCATGCGTAAAGCCTCTGACGCGGGCAGGCTGGTGGCATCTTTGGCAACGGCCTTGGCGAGCATTGCTGCGCTACGCATCTCACCCAACAGGTCGAGATCATTATTGCTCGCCGCACCATCCGTGCCCAGAGCGACATTCACGCCCGCTTTGAGCAGCTTGTCCACCGGACAGAATCCGCTGGCCAGTTTCAGATTGGACTCCGGGCAATGGATCACATGGGCACCCGCAGCCGCGATCATGGTTATTTCTTCATCCGTCAATTGAGTCATGTGCACGGCTTGCAGGCGCGGTGAAATCAAACCTAAGGCTTGCAGCCTTTGCAGCGGACGTTGCTTGTGTAGAGCGAGACTCTGTTCAACTTCATCGGTGGTTTCGTGGATGTGCATCTGTATCTGGATATCAATTTCATCAGCATACTTTCTGATATTTTCCAGTGGGCCATCCGAAACCGTGTAAGGCGCGTGGGGGCCAAAGGCTGTAGTGATAAGAGGATCGTCCAGATAGGCATCACGTACTTCCAATCCTTTCCGTAAGTATTCCTCGGGGCTGCTCGCCCATGCCGTAGGGAAATCTAGCATGATTAAGCCGATGCAAGCGCGCATACCGTACTGTGATGCCACTCGTGCTGCGACATCCGGGAAGAAATACATATCGTTGAAACAGGTAATTCCGCCACGCAACATTTCTGCAATGGCAAGCTCAGTGCCATCGCGCACAAAGTCGGGGTTGACCCACGCTGTTTCAGCAGGCCAGATGTGTTGGGTTAGCCACTCCATTAGCGGCAGATCGTCGGCCAAGCCGCGCAGTAAGGACATGGCTGCGTGGGTGTGGGCGTTGATTAAGCCGGGGATGAGCACATGCTCATCCAGTTGAACCGTCTGCCTAGCCTGGTAAGTGGTTTTGGCGGCATGTGTAGGAAGGAGGTCTACGATCCGTCCTTCATGGAGAGCAAGCGAGTGGTATTCGTAAACACCCGTCGGTTCTACGGGGATGATCCAGCGTGCCTGAATAAGGAGATCTATTTCTGTCATGGGATGTACTTTAAGGCAGTGCGGGGTTTCTTGCCAGCACGCCAAAAAAAAGCCCCGCACGAGGCGGGGCTTTAGTAGCTATTCCAATAATGTTATTGGGTTTCGCGCTGTACCGTGGCTTCAATCTCTACGCGACGGTTAGGTGCCAGACACTTGATCAATGCCTTGCGGTTCTTATCGTTACAGGTCACCTTAGGCTCGGATTCACCCTTGGCAGCAGTCTGGATACGATCAGCTGCGACACCCTTACTAACCATATAGCTCTTCACAGCCTGTACGCGGCGCTCGGAGAGTTTCTGGTTATAGCTATCAGAACCAAGACGGTCAGTGTGACCGGTAGCCAGGATAGTCTCGACCTGCGGATTTTTGTGCATGTCTTCAATCAGGGCATCAATCTTGGCTTTGCCTTCTGGTTTCAATATAGCTTTATCGAAGTCAAACAGGGCATCGGCCTGGAGGGTAAGCTTGAGAGGAGCAGCTGGGCCCGGTGCTGGTGCTGGAGCTGGTGCCGGAGCCGGAGCCTCAGCCACAGCATCGCCGCACTCCGCCAGGGCGTGTTCAACTGCCCAAGATCCGGTACGGACACAATGGCCTGACCCGTCTCTAACGAGATGCCCCTGGCTATCTACCACGTAAGCGTGGTTATTTTTGTAATGACCTTGGTCAGCATAGGCCACACCGAGCGTCAAAGCGGGTGCGGCAAACACTACACCACTGAGAATGAGATTCTTGATTGTTTTTTGCATTGAGTAACTCCTAATTACGTTAAAATTTTGGTTACTTTACCCAGTATCGCGCTCGATGACAAGGATTCTATAACAGTTTTACGACTTGAACTAACTTCCCCAACTGCCAGCAACAGCGCATTTATCTGCAACTGAAGTCCGTATAATCTACCATATCTCTAGCTAAAATAAAGAATTTTCTGTTACAGGGTAAAAATTAATAAAGGCCTAAGATTATGGTATCTGGACACATCCCGCATGCACACGGCTAAGCACGATACCATCCGTTCGGTTGAATGGGTAGAGGGAGGCATTAAATTGCTCGATCAGCGCCTGCTCCCTGAGCGCTGTGAGTACATTGAATGCTGTGATGTGGCCAGTGTAGCCCAGGCTATTGTGGATATGGCAGTGCGCGGGGCACCCGCCATAGGTATCTGTGCAGCCTATGGTGTTGTTCTAGCTGCCAGCAGGCGTTACGCGCTTTCGCCAGCGACTTGGCAGCAGGATATCGAAGCCGATTTAAGCTTGTTAGCCCAGACTCGTCCTACTGCGGTCAATCTGTTCTGGGGCTTAAACCGCATGCGTCAAAAAATCGCTGGCATTGAGGGTGAGCCAACACCTGTGCTATTGGCCGAGGCAAAGGCCATTCATGCGGAAGACATAGCAGCCAATTATCATATGGGTGAGTTGGGAGCGGCGTTGTTGGAGGCTGGCAACGGTGTATTAACCCACTGCAACACGGGGGCGCTGGCGACGGGGGGGTATGGTACTGCTTTGGGTGTTATCCGGGCTGCTTACGCCTCAGGCAAGATCAAACAGGTCTTCGCGGGTGAGACACGCCCTTGGTTGCAGGGCGCGCGCCTCACGGCTTGGGAGCTGATACAGGAAGGGATTCCCGTCACGTTGATTGCCGATGCCGCTGCCGCTCACTTGATGCGCGAAGGTAAAGTGAGCTGGGTGATCGTCGGCGCGGACCGTATCGCCGCTAACGGTGATGTGGCGAACAAGATTGGCACCTATAGTCTGGCTGTGACAGCGCGCCATCATAGTGTGAAATTTATGGTAGTCGCTCCGTCCAGCAGCGTGGACTTAGCTATCGCCACCGGGCAGGAGATTGTCATTGAAATGCGTTCGCCGGACGAAGTGCTGGGCTTGCATGGCCGTGCCGTTGCCGCAGCTGGTGCGCAGGCATGGAACCCGGCGTTTGATGTCACTCCTGCGAGCTTGATAGATGCTCTGGTCACCGAGAAGGGTGTAGTGCTTAGCCCCAATGCAGAAAAGATTGCGCGCATGATGCAGTCTTAACTGGAGCTTGATTTAATTCCCTGGCAGTAGTGCTTTAAGCCGTGCCTCAAAGCAGCTTTTATAGTATAATTTCCCATTGAAAAATGAGATGCGCTAACCAGACGCCAATGTCTATTTTCCCTGCTCCTCGCCATAAGAAAACTACCTAAATAAATGCTTGATTTTGCGAAAGAAGTCCTCCCGATCAATATCGAAGAGGAGATGAAGCAGTCGTACCTCGATTATGCCATGAGCGTGATCGTCGGCCGGGCTCTACCCGATGTGCGCGACGGCCTTAAGCCGGTGCACCGCCGCGTGCTCTACGCGATGAGCGAATTAGGTAATGACTGGAACAAATCTTATAAGAAATCGGCCCGCGTAGTGGGTGATGTCATCGGTAAATATCACCCGCACGGCGACACGGCGGTCTACGACACGATCGTGCGTATGGCGCAGCCATTTTCACTGCGTTATATGCTGGTGGATGGACAGGGCAACTTCGGTTCGGTGGACGGCGATGCGCCTGCCGCGATGCGTTACACCGAAGTGCGCATGTCACGCATTGCACACGAGATGCTCGCCGATCTGGACAAGGAAACTGTCAACTTCGTTCCCAATTATGATGAAGCTGAGCAGGAGCCTTCGGTACTGCCCGCGCGTATTCCTAATCTGCTCATCAATGGTTCGGCGGGCATCGCTGTGGGCATGGCGACTAATATCCCGCCGCACAATCTCACTGAAGTTGTTGACGCCTGTGTCGCCCTGATTGATGACCCTACCATGGACATGGTTGCCCTGATGGCGCACATTCCCGGGCCAGATTTTCCTACCGCTGCGATCATCAATGGCGCGCGGGGTATTTACGAGGCTTATCGCACGGGCCGTGGACGCATCTATGTGCGCGCCCGTACCGAGGTTGAGGTGGACGAAGCGCGTGGCGGCAAGCAGAGCATCATTGTCACCGAGCTACCCTATCAGGTGAACAAAGCGCGCTTGATGGAAAAGATTGCTGAGCTTGTCAAAGACAAAAAGATCGAAGGCATCACCGAGTTACGCGATGAGTCGGACAAAGACGGCATGCGCATGGTGATTGAATTGCGCCGTGGCGAGATGGCTGAAGTGGTACTGAATAATCTCTACCAGCATACCTCCATGCAGAGCGTGTTCGGCATCAATATGGTGGCGTTGGTGGATGGCCAGCCGAAGCTGCTTAATCTCAAAGAGATCCTAGAACTATTTATCCGCCATCGCTGTGAGGTGGTGACCCGCCGTACGCTGTTTGAACTACGCAAAGCGCGTGAGCGCGGCCACATCCTGGAAGGCCTCGCGGTAGCGCTGGCAAATATTGATCCGATGATTCAGTTGATCAAGACCTCCGCCGACCCCGCCACCGCCAAGTCGGGCTTGATGGAGCGCGTCTGGGCGCCGGGCAGCGTGACGGAGATGCTCAAGAGGGCAGGTGTAGAGGTTACGCGCCCAGCTGATCTTGCGCCCGGTCTGGGTTTGGGCGCAGCAGGGTATCATCTTTCCGAGGTACAGGCTCAGGCTATCCTGGACCTCAAATTACAACGCTTAACAGGGTTAGAGCAAGAAAAAATAGTTAATGAATATAATGAAGTAATAGATACTATTAATAGTTTACTTGAGATATTGGGCGACTCGCAAAAACTGATGGGCTTGATCCGCGCCGAGCTGCTGGTGATACGTGAACAGTATGCCGATGCGCGCCGCACTGAAATTGTCAGCAATCAGGAAGATCTCAGTATAGAAGACCTGATTAATGTGGAAGATATGGTCGTTACTTTATCGCATGCCGGATACGCCAAAGCGCAACCCGTTTCGCTCTATCGCGCCCAGAAGCGTGGCGGCAAGGGCAAGGCTGTGACCAGCGTTAAGGACGAAGACTTCGTAGATAAACTGTTTGTCGCGAATTCCCACGACACTATTCTGTGTTTCTCGAGCCGTGGCAAGGTCTACTGGATGAAGGTTTACCAATTGCCGCAGGCGAGCCGTATTGCGCGCGGTAAACCGATTATCAATTTGTTGCCTCTTGAAGAAGGTGAGCGCATCAATGCTGTGCTGCCAGTGCACGAATTTGAGGCCGATAAGTACGTGTTTATGGCGACGGCCAGTGGCACGGTTAAAAAGACCTCGCTGGCGGATTTTTCGCGCCCGCGTTCCAGCGGCATTATTGCTGTGGATTTGCGTGCCGACGATCAGTTGGTAGGCGTGGCGATTACTAATGGCAAGCAAGATATCATGCTGTTTACCAGTGCTGGCAAAGTGATCCGCTTCCCTGAGGAGGAGGTCCGCGTTATGGGTCGGACTGCCACCGGCGTGCGTGGGATACGCCTAGGTCAAGATCAGCGGGTCATTTCTCTCATCATCGCCGCAGACCAGGGCACCGTGTTGACAGCGGTAGAAAATGGCTACGGTAAACGTACTCCTATAGCAGACTATCCAGTGCAGGGGCGTGCCGGACAGGGTGTCATTTCTATTCAAACCAGCGCACGCAATGGTCAAGTAGTGGGCGCCGTACTGGTGAACGACGAAGACGAGATCATGCTGATTACGAATGCCGGTACCCTGGTTCGCACACGTGTGCGAGAAGTCTCCGTGACGGGCCGCAACACTCAGGGTGTCAGGCTGATTAGCCTGCATGAAGATGAGAAGCTGGCGGGCATCGAATGCTTGCTCGAAACAGAAGATCAAGGTGACGCAGAGGAATCAGCACCCACTCTGCAATAAATAATTATAATATAATCAGTATATTAATATATAAATGTAAAGGATTTTATAATGTCTCGTGTGTTCAATTTTAGTGCTGGCCCGGCTGTGCTACCGGAGCCCGTCTTGCAGAAAGCAAAAGACGAAATGCTGGAATGGGGCAAGGCCGGCATGTCGGTGATGGAGATGAGCCACCGCGGCAAGGAATATATGGGCATTGCTGCACAGGCCGAGGCAGACCTGCGCGAGATCATGGCCATCCCTGCTAATTATAAGGTGTTGTTCCTGCAGGGCGGTGCCACCAGCCAGTTCGCCATGGTGCCTATGAACTTGCTGGATGGTAAAACCGGTGCCGACTATATATGTACCGGCGAATGGTCGCAAAAAGCGATTGCGGAGGCGAAACGTTTTTGCACAGTTAATGTTGCGGCCACCTCACAGGCAAGTTCGTTTACCACCATTCCGCCCCAGGCTGAATGGACGCTAGATCCGCAGGCAGCCTATCTGCACTACACGCCAAACGAGACTATCGGTGGAGTGGAATTTCACTGGGTGCCGGATGCCCACGGTGTGCCGCTTGTGGCAGATATGTCTTCTACCATCCTGTCGCGTCCGGTGGATGTCAGTAAGTTTGGCGTTATCTATGCGGGCGCGCAAAAAAATATTGGGCCGGCTGGATTGACAGTGGTTATCGTGCGTGAGGATTTAATCGGCCACGCTGCCGCAAATACGCCGCGGATGTTTGATTACAAGATTCACGCTGACAGCGACTCCATGTACAACACCCCCGCTACCTTTGCCTGGTATTTCGCAGGACTGGTATTTGACTGGATAAAACAGCAAGGTGGTCTGACGGGTATCGGCCAACGCAATAAGCGTAAAGCGGATAAGCTTTACAACGCGATTGACGGTTCACAGTTTTACCACAACCCGGTGGATATCAACTGTCGTTCCTGGATGAACGTGCCATTTACGCTGGCCGATCCGAAACTTGATCCGACATTTCTTGCCGAGGCCAAACAAGTTGGACTAGTAGCTTTACAAGGCCACCGTTCCGTCGGCGGCATGCGCGCAAGCATCTATAATGCGATGCCGGAAGAGGGTGTGGATACGCTGGTTGAATTCATGAAAGAGTTTGAACGACGCAATGGTTAACCTCATGCCCGCGACCCTGGCCAGGTATGCTTGTGTAGCCCTGATAGGTAGTGTTGTAGGTTTGATGGTTGCCTGTAAACCGACAGCCGTGGAGGGTATTCAAAACGCGGACATCATTTTTCAGACCTCTCAGTCACCACAAAGCCAGGCCATACAGCTTGCTACCCATTCCCCGTATAGTCATGTGGGGATCATCTTTTTTAAGCAAGATAAGGCTTATGTCTTTGAGGCTAAAGCGACGGTGGGGTTCACGCCTCTTGAAGAGTGGATACAGCGTGGCGTGGGTGGTCACTATGTAGTGAAGCGTCTCAACAACTTAAAGTCTATAGCGACTGAACAGACAAAGGACAAGGTGATTGAGTTCATTAAAAAATATAAGGGCCGTCCCTACGATTTTTATTTTGAATGGTCGGATGAAAAAATATACTGCTCAGAGCTGGTTTGGAAAATGTACGATAAAGCCTTGGGAGTAAAGCTTGGAGAGCTTCAAAAGCTGGGTGAATTTGATCTGTCCAAACCTGCTGTGCAGGCGAAGTTACATGAACGGTTTGGCGACCAAATACCCTTAAATGAAGAAGTGATATCACCTGCTGCAATATTTGACTCCAAGCAACTCGTTACGGTAAAAACTCAGTGACTACAGCACGTAATCGATAAAGGCAATCATGTACAAAATTCTAACCTTAAATAATATCTCGCTGGCAGGACTCGAACGTTTACCGCGTGATCGCTATGAAGTCGCTTCGGAGATACAGCATCCCGATGCTATCTTGGTGCGTTCGCACAAGATGCACGGTATGGAGATTCCCGCAACACTCAAGGCTGTGGGGCGTGCCGGTGCAGGTGTGAATAATATTCCGGTAGATAAACTGAACGAACGCGGTATTCCAGTTTTTAACGCACCTGGGGCTAACGCTAATGCGGTGAAGGAGCTCGTCATCGCAGGGATGTTTTTAGCGTGCCGCAACATTTGTCAGGCCTGGGAATTTGCGCGCGGCCTGGAAGGTGATAATGCCTTACTCAATAAACTAGTAGAAGAGGGTAAGAAAGATTTTGCTGGCTATGAATTGCCCGGGCGGACACTGGGCATCATCGGGCTGGGCGCGATTGGCCGGGCAGTGGCTAATACGGCTTTGGAATTGGGTATGAAAGTAATCGGTTTCGACCCGGGCATCACTGTGCAGGGGGCCTGGCAGCTCTCATCAGATGTGAAACAGGCGGCCAGCATAGATGAGCTATTGGCCAAGGTTGATTTTGTATCATTTCATGTACCATTGAGTGATACGACCCGCCACATGATTAACGGTCAACGGCTCAAAGCTATGAAGCCAGGCGTCGTGATTCTGAATTTTGCGCGTGAAGAAATCGTAGATGAAAAAGCCATCTCGGAAGGCATTAAGAGCAACAAAATTCACGCCTATATTTGCGATTTCCCGACCCAGTTGTTAAAAAATCATGAGCGGGTGATTACGCTGCCTCATTTGGGTGCCTCCACACTGGAAGCGGAGGATAATTGTGCCATCATGGTGGCTGAGCAGGTGCGTGACTTTTTGGAAAACGGCAACATCCGTAATTCCGTGAATTTCCCAGAAGTAGTGATGCCGCGTAACGGTGGCTACCGCATTGCCATTGCCAATGCCAACGTGCCGAACATGGTGGGTCAGATATCCACGGCGATGGCCAAGGCCGGACTTAATATCATTGACCTGCTCAATAAGTCGCGCGGCGATCTGGCTTTTACTCTGGCAGATGTAGAGAGTGCGATTCCCGATAGCGTACTTCAGGAAATCGCCAAGATTGATGGTGTGCTTGCAGTGAGGACGTTATAGAAGGGTGTTACTTGCTACTCGCTACTGATTTTTATGAAAGATAAACTGCAAAGCCTTCGTGCCGGCATTGACGTCTTGGATGAAAAAATCCAAGCGCTAATCAGTGAGCGCGCCGCTTTGGCTCAGCAGGTTGCCAAGGTTAAGCATGCCAGTGGTGATGAGCCGAGTTGTTACCGTCCAGAACGAGAGGCTGAGGTGTTGCAAAAGGTGTTGGCTCGTAATCAGGGTCCGGTAAGCAATGAAGATATGGTGCGTTTGTTTCGGGAAATCGTCTCATTGTGTCGCGCTCTCGAACAGCCCATGAATATCGCTTTTCTCGGGCCGGAAGGTACGTTTACGCAAAGTGCTGCTTTAAAACATTTTGGTCACGTGATATGTACGGTAGCTGCACCCAGCATTGATCAGATTTTCCATGACGTGGATTCAGGTGCGGCGGCATATGGCGTTGTGCCTGTGGAAAATTCGACTGAGGGTGTGATCAGTCATACCCTGGATATGTTCATCAATTCTCCGCTGAAAATCTGCGGTGAGATTGAGTTACCTATCCATCATCATCTACTGAGTCAGAGTGACAACACCCGACAGATCACGCGCATATATTCTCATGAGCAATCACTGGCACAATGCCGGAGCTGGCTGGACAATCACTTGCCGGGCGTGGAACGTGTAGCGGTGAGCAGCAATGCTGAAGCGGCACGTCGTGCTGCAGAGGATGGCACCGTTGCGGCCATCGCAGGCCAGACTGCTGGAGAGATTTATCAGCTCAAGACGCTGGCAGCGAATATAGAAGATAAGGGTAACAACACCACGCGCTTCCTGGTCATCGGTAAACAAACCGCGCAAGCAAGTGGCAATGATAAGACCTCATTATTGTTGACCACGCGTAATCAGGCAGGTGGGCTACATCGTCTACTGGAACCTTTTGCACGTAACGCGATCAATCTGACGCGCATTGAATCGCGCCCTACGCGCCAGAGCGTGTGGGAATACGTATTCTTTATTGATGTAGCAGGACACCTGCAGGACGAGCTCCTGGCGCAAGCGCTAAAGCAGTTGGAACAAGAAGGGCTGCTGCTAAAGATTCTCGGCTCCTATCCCAGAGCTATTCTGTAAATTTTCGCAAACCATGCACCGTAGCTTAAGCGAGTTGGCCCTGCCTGGGGTTAGGAAACTACAGCCCTATGTGCCCGGTAAGCCTATTGCTGAGCTTGAGCGGGAATACGGCGTACAGAACGCTATCAAGCTGGCCTCGAACGAAAATCCTCTTGGAGCTGGGCCATTTGCCCTGGCAGCTATGCGTGACTGCATGCAGGACATCGCCCGTTATCCGGATGGTAACGGATTTGCGCTTAAAACACGCTTAGCGCGCAAGCTGGGTGTCGCAGTTGAGCAGATTACGTTAGGCAACGGTTCGAATGACATTCTGGAGTTAATGGCGCGAGCCTTTGTTGCGTCAGGGGATGAAGTCGTGTTTTCCGAACATTGCTTTGCCGTTTACCCTATTGTTACCCAGGCCGTAGGTGGTCAAGCGCGTATCGCACCAGCGCGTCAATGGGGCCATGATCTTGCCGCCATGCGTGCATTGATTAACGAGCGCACGCGTCTGGTATTCATCGCCAATCCCAATAATCCCACGGGTACCTGGCTCAAGGCAGCCGAGCTAGAAGAGTTTATTCGTGGCTTGCCACAACATGTTTTGGTAGTTGTGGATGAAGCCTATTTTGAATACGCTGCTTTTGCGAGCAAGGATTATCCTGACGCCCTGCAATGGGTGGAGCGCTATCCGAATTTAATCGTCGCCCGTACTTTCTCGAAAGCTTACGGGCTTGCCGGTCTGCGCATAGGATATTCTGTGTCACATCCTGAGGTCGCGGATATATTAAGTCGCGTGCGCCAGCCGTTTAATGTGAACAGCATGGCACTGGCCGCCGCAGAAGCGGCGCTGGATGATACTGGTCACCTCGAACAGAGTTTGCAATTGAACCATGATGGCATCCTGCAATTAACAACGGCGTTTGACGATATGGGTCTGGGATTTATTCCCTCGATGGGAAATTTTGTGTGCGTGGAAATAGGAAGCACGGCTGCTGCAGTGTATGAGGCCTTGCTATATGAAGGTGTGATCGTGCGCCCGGTGGCAAATTACGGTATGCCACACCACTTGCGCATCACTGTTGGCTTACCAGCGGAGAATGAACGTTTGCTTGCTGCGCTTAAAAAGGCTATGGCCCAATGATCAACAAACTTGTGATTATCGGTGTAGGCCTCATCGGAGGTTCGTTAGCACGTGCCCTGAAACGAGCGGGCGCATGCAAAGAAATTGTCGGTAGCGGGCGTAGTGAGGCACAACTGCAAAAGGCTGTGGCCTTGGGTGTCATTGATCGTTATGAGATGGACGCCCGTCTCGCCGTACAAGGTGCCGATGTGGTGGTACTGGCAGTTCCCGTGGGTGCAGTGGAAGCGGTTTTACAGCAGATCGCTGGCCAGCTTGCCCCGCATACGATTGTCACCGATGTCGGCAGCACTAAGGCCAGTGTCGTAGAAGCGGTGCGACGAGTTTTCGGAGCAATCCCTCCTAATTTCGTGCCCGGCCATCCCATTGCTGGCACGGAGCAAAACGGTGTAGAAGCTTCGCATGTCGATCTATTTCAACAACGACGTGTTGTGCTGACTCCGTTAGCTACTACAGATATCGAAGCTGTCGCCAAGGTACGCGCGATGTGGCAGTGTACTGGTGCCGAAGTGATAACAATGGATGTTGCTCATCACGATGAAGTGTTAGCCGCCACCAGTCATCTACCGCATTTACTGGCATACACTTTGGTGGATATGCTGGCTCGTATGGATAAAAGCGAAGAGCTATTCCAGTTTGCGGCGAGCGGCTTTCGTGACTTTACCCGGATTGCCGGTAGCAACCCACAGATGTGGTGTGATATCTGTCTGGCTAACCCAACAGCGATCATGGCCGCACTCGATCAGTTTGGCGATGAGTTGGAGCGACTCAAAGCAGCCATACACCAGCAAGACAGCCAAGCTATTTTGGCACTCTTTACGCGCGCTCAGGCTGTGCGTAACCGCCTTAACGAAACTCTCCCTGTTGGCAAGTAGTATTTACTTTGGAAAAATCTACAACCTATACCGTGCAGCCTAATGGATTTTTGCGCGGGCGTTTGCGTGTGCCGGGCGACAAATCCATCTCGCATCGCTCCGTTATGCTGGGTTCACTCGCCGAAGGCATTACGCAAGTCACAGGTTTTCTTGAAGGCGAAGATAGTCTGGCGACACTCGCAGCATTTCGTGCGATGGGAGTCGAGATAGTCGGACCGGATCAGGGTGCGCTACAGATTCATGGCGTAGGGCTAAGAGGGCTCAAAGCGCCGCTTAAGCCACTTTATCTGGGCAATTCCGGCACCTCGATGCGGCTCTTGTCTGGTCTACTGGCTGGACAGAATTTTGATACTGAGCTGAGCGGTGATGAGTCACTTTCGCGCCGCCCCATGAAGCGTGTCACTGCTCCTTTGACTGCGATGGGTGCACAGATTAGCACCAGCGCAACAGGCACCGCACCCTTGCACATCCACGGCGTTAATAATCTTAAAGGTATCGAATACACCATGCCCGTAGCCAGTGCGCAGGTGAAGTCGTCTCTGCTGTTAGCCGGGTTGTATGCGGAAGGCCGCACCTGTATAACTGAGCCGGCCCCGACACGCGACCATACTGAACGTATGCTGGAAGGTTTCGGCTATACCGTTACACGCCACGGCAAAACGGTATGCGTCGAAGGTGGCGGAATACTCACGGCAACGGCTATTGATATATCGGCGGATATTTCTTCGGCCGCATTTTTTATGGTAGGTGCCAGCATCGCAGAAGGCTCGGACATTACCCTGGAGCATGTCGGCATCAATCCCACCCGTATCGGAATCATCAATATTTTGTGTTTGATGGGAGCGAGCATTGAATTGCAAAATGAACGCAGCATAGGCGGAGAAACAGTGGCGGATATCCGGGTGCGCGCGAGCCGTTTACACGGCATCCATATCCCTGAAGATCAGGTTCCACTGGCGATAGATGAATTTCCCGCATTATTTATCGCTGCTGCCTGTGCTGAAGGTGAAACCACATTAACCGGTGCCGCGGAATTACGGGTGAAAGAGAGCGACCGTATTCAGGTAATGGCTGATGGTCTGAAAAATTTAGGTATTACGGTGCAACCCACGACAGATGGCATCATCATCCGGGGTGGAAAGCTCACGGGTGGCCAGATTGAAAGCCACGGCGATCACCGCATTGCGATGGCCTTTGCCATGGCAGCGCTGCGTGCCAGTAGCATCATCACTATTG
>JAYTIZ010000085.1:0-6130 GCA_043731445.1 Gammaproteobacteria bacterium
TGCGGGCATCATGCGGCACATCATGCCCTGGAAGAAGAACTTGCCGTGTTCACTCAACGTCCACGTGCGTTGTTATTTTCCACCGGCTACATGGCGAACCTGGGTGTGCTCAGCGCACTAGCCCAGACCGGTCAGACTGTCTATGAAGATCGCCTGAATCACGCCTCGCTGATCGATGCCGGTTTGTTGTCCACGCCCGTTCTTGCCGAGCACACCGAGACCATGAGCATCGTCTATTATCAGCCTCGCACCATAGCGACACGCCAGCGCAGCAAGTTCTGGTAACGGTGCCAGATCGCCGTCCATACTGAATACGCCGTCACTTGCGATCAGTGCGGGCGGGTCTTGCGATGCTTTCTGTAAATAGTTTTCCAGTGCTTTACTATCGGCATGAGGATAACGGCGCAGCCGCGCAGCGGACAACAAACCGGCATCAATGAGCGACGCGTGATTCAAGCGATCTTCATAGACAGTTTGACCAGTTTGGGCGAGTGCGCTAAGCACACCCAGATTCGCCATATAGCCGGTGGAAAATAACAGTGCACGTGGGCGCTGAGTAAACACTGCGAGCTCTTCTTCCAGAGCATGGTGAGCTGCATGATGTCCGCAGATAAGATGTGCTGCACCACTCCCGACGCCATGCTCCGCTGCGCCCTGTTGCAAAGCCTTGATAACATCAGGGTGGTTTGCGAGGCCCAAATAATCGTTGCTGCAAAAACACAGGACGCGCCGCCCATCAATGACAACTTCTGGACCTTGCGGACTTTCGAGAATGCGGCGCGTACGGTAAAGATGTTGCGAGCGGCGTTGAGCTAATGCGCTGGCCAGATCGTTATTCACTATCGAGTCCTGCGGAATGGATTGGGTAAGATGAATAAAACTAGACGCGCAAGTTAGTGCATGAGCTAAGCGGTGTGCATGCCCAGTTTGGTCAGCAGTGCTTTATCTTTTTCTGCTTCCGGGTTGCCGGTGGTGAGTAGCTTATCGCCGTAGAAGATGGAGTTCGCTCCGGCCATGAAACACAAGGCCTGCACGGCTTCGGACATGTCTTGACGTCCGGCGGACAGCCGCACCATGCTGGTTGGCATGGTGATCCGCGCCACCGCGATAGTGCGCACAAAATCCAGCGGGTCAAGCGGTTCCGTACCGTATAGCGGTGTGCCCTCGACTTGTACCAGATTATTGATCGGCACACTCTCCGGTGCCGGGTCGAGATTAGCCAGTTGTGCAATCAGACCGGCACGGCTGCGGCGCGATTCACCCATACCGACAATGCCACCGCAACAGACATGAATTCCCGCCTGACGTACCCGGCCCAGTGTATCGAGCCGGTCTTGATAGTCGCGCGTGGAAATAATGTCGCCGTAAAATTCCGGTGCCGTGTCGAGATTGTGGTTGTAGTAATCCAGCCCCGCCTCTTTTAATTGTTCGGCTTGTCCATCGTGCAACATACCCAGTGTGGCACAGGTTTCCATGCCCAGGCTACGCACGGCCTTGACCATTTCCAGCACGGGTGCCAGATCTTTTTGTTTTGGCCCACGCCAGGCAGCGCCCATGCAGAAACGCGTTGCGCCATTAGCCTTGGCTGCACTGGCGGCTTCAATGACGGTCTCCAACGGGAGTAAGGCTTCGTTTTCCACACCGGTGTGATAACGCGCCGCCTGCGGACAGTAACCGCAGTCCTCCGGACAGCCGCCGGTCTTGATAGACAGTAGAGTGGAAAGCTGGACGGCATTAGGGTCAAAATGTGCGCGATGAACATTCTGCGCGCGGAAAATCAGGTCATTAAACGGCAGATTAAAGAGCGCCTCCACCACCTCAATAGTGACCTTCCCCTCTAGCCGTTCGCTGGAGTATGGTGGGTCTACTGGGGTAGCCGGAGCCACACGATGTAGGATGGAAGGATTCACGAAATTATTATAGCGCGTCCGTAAGTAAATTTTTATTGTATCTTGCCAGATGTATTTTGGGAGCCAGTGGTGCCTCTGCTCAAGACTTGCCTGAAAAATATCGAACATTTTTTCTTCCCTGCCACCTGTGCCCTATGTGGCAAACCGGGTGAGGATGGACGTGAGCTCTGCACGGAATGTCTCACCGATCTGCCATATAACGCGCCTGCGTGTAAGTGTTGCGCATTGCTTTTGCCTGACTCGGCGGGTGCGGAGACCCTCTGTGGCCAGTGCCAGAAAGCACCGCCAGCATATGATCGTGCGCTTAGCCTGCTGCAATATACTTACCCGGTGGACCATCTCATTCAGCGGCTCAAATTCAACGCGAAACTTCATCTTGCGGGTTTGCTGGGTGAGCTCATGGCCGAGCGTCTGGGGCAGCGCACGCAAGCTCTGCCTGAGTTGTTGATTCCGGTGCCCTTGCACAGTTCACGTCTGCGCGCGCGTGGATTTAATCAGGCGCTGGAGCTTGCGCGGCCCATCGCAAGAAGGCTGGGGCTCGCCCTGGATTATCGAAGCTGCGCGCGGCTGCGTGCCACTGCCGTGCAATCCTCGTTAGCCGCCAAAGATAAGCGCGCCAACGTCAAAGGTGCATTTGGCGTAGTGAAAACCATCAAGGCGCGCCATGTCGCCATCATTGATGATGTGATGACCACCGGCCACACGGTAGAAGAATTTGCCGGGGTCTTGCGCAAGGCAGGCGTGACCACGATAGAAGTCTGGGTCTTGGCCCGCACTGCGCGGTCTGGTTGAGAGTCTCCACGCCACATCCCCTAATCTTATCGAAATGGCACCAAGCTTGCTCAATATCAGGCAAGGAGCCATAAAATCCTGAGTAAATTCAATACCAGTTAAGGGCTAATCAGGCAACTTGCGGCTTGCTTAGGCCTAAAATTAAACTATATAAAATCATAAACTTATAGTAAATTACTAATAATAAGTTTTAATATATAGAAGCAGCGATATAATAACTAAGAGGAAATTGCTGTGCAAAACGAACAAGCTCTAGCGGATCTGCAGGTATAGCGTCAGTGCCCGGTAGCTGCCTCGCATCATTGCTATCCCTGCTAAAGAGGCTGCCACCCTACGCAGCTCTTTTCATGGTGCTCGCCTCCGGCAGCTCGGTATGGGCGCAAACCCCGTCCACTACAACACCCCCCGCTCCACAACCAGCATCAGCCCCCGCCACTGCTCAACCGCAAGCTTATGTAGACCAGGTGATTGATGAAAAAGCCGCGCAGGAAGACAAAGTGTTTGCTGGTGATAGTGATGAAGCAGGAGGAGGTTCGGGGCTGCGTTCCCTGGGCGTTGATTACAAATATTACACGGTAGATCGCGCCGACCAGGGCGTCTCACTGGAACAGGGTGTCGCGCTGCGTTACCGGCAGGAGACTGCTAACTATGGCGAGTTTTTTCTGGATTCTGAATTCCGCACGCTTGATCCCGCAAACGGCGAAATTCTGGTTGCCCCGCGTAATGGAGGCCGGATCACCTTATATCAAAACCATTTTGCGCTGAGTGAATCTTTGCTGGCGGATAACGCGGTGGGGGTGGTCAGAGGTAACAGCAGCTCTTTAATCAGCAGCACCTTCAGAAGAACTTTACCGGGTTCATTGCTAGGAGGCGTCACCAGCACAATTTACGATCAGGACCGTGAATTACGCCTGAGCCTGGGTGAGATAGGCACCTTAAACGGCATCGCATCGCAGCAATTCAATACCAGTTCTGGCCGGCTTGCCGGGCTTGGGTACACCAGCCACCTGGGCAGTAACTGGTCGGGCGGTGCCCAGTTCTGGGATCTGCAAGGCAATGATGAAGTCGCCGATCACCAAAGCCTCGCGCTCGCCGCAGAATATCTAACACCGAATAACGATGCTCGTTATCAGATCCATACCCTGCTCGACAGCAAAGGTCATAACGGGGTGTGGCTCGATGGTCAGAACCAGATTAATCTATGGCAGCAACGCTACGGCGTATACCGTCTTGACCCTGGCTTGCTGTGGAACGATGTGACGATTGCGAATGACGAACAAGGTGCGTACTGGCGTGCCGATTACCTGTCTTCGCGCTATACCTTGTCGGGCGGGCTGGAGACAAGAGAAAACAATATAAATGATAATCCGGTCACAGTAGGCACGCGCACCACTCTGGGGTTCGTTTCAGGCAGCCGCCGTTTGTCGAGATTGAATACTGTTGGCGGGCTGTTCAGCGCATCAGATACCCAGCAGATTTCCGGCCCACCGAGTAATGATCATCAGGATTACGTCGCCAATGCTTATCTATCCCATCGTTTTGGTTTTGGGTTAAGCCGTTTCCAAATTTCCAGAAATCAAACCAGCTCGGACGTATCCCCATCACACACTGACGCGTTTACCTGGGATCATGAGTGGGCAGGTTTGGGTAGACTTCAACTCAGCACTCGCCTCGGTTACGAACGTGACAGTACTACTGCTGGCAACGCGGGACGTTTCACCGGTGGCCTCACGATGCGCGGCGATTTGGCTAACGGCCTGCGCTGGGACACGAATGTGACGTATGATAAATTCAATACTGATGGCACCCCTAGCACAGCGACGGGTGATCACAATTTGAGCGCCAGCCTGGGTGCCATCTGGGCGTTCAGGCCGCACTGGGAGGCACAGGCACAATTAATTACTAACCGCACCGATACTCCCAGCCTCGCGGGAAGTCCCAACGAGGAAAATATCGTGTTCGTCACGTTGCGCTATCAGGAATCGAGCGGCTCACCTTTACCCGTGCAAGGCAGGCAAGCGGCGGGTTCGTACGGCAACGGCAGCCTGACCGGACGGGTCTTCTTTGATGAGAATGGCGATGGCGTCCGGCAGCCGACGGAAAAGAACGCATCTAATGTAACCGTATACCTCGACGGACGTTTGCCGGTGACGACTGACAGTGAAGGTGTTTTCCAATTCAATCTGGTGCGCACCGGCGAACACACCATATCAATAGCCCAAGAAGATTTGCCTTTACCGTGGGGTTTGCTAAGCGAAGCGCCGCGCAAAGTCAAAGTGTTGTTACGCAATACCGCAGAGCTGGATATTCCGCTGGTCAAACTTAACCAGTAGCGCCAGGTGTAATTCTGAGATCTCAGTGACAGAGGGTCACGAAGAAGAGCGCACCACAATGCCTTTGAGATTAAATTCTTTTTCTAAGGTATCGCGCATCGTATCAGCAGCAGCACGTTCCGGCTGCGGGCCTACGCGTACCAGAAAAGTTTTGCCGCGCACACCCTCGGCAGACTCAATAAAAGCCATGTAACCCTTCGCAAGCAACTTATCGCGCAGGGTCACAGCATTCTGTTCATTGCTCATCGCAGCCAGTTGCACCGCCCAGGTAGTTCCAGATTGACTCGAAGCATTTGCAGGTGGCGCGGGTGTCACAGATTTAGTTGCGGGTGCGGTGACGGGCTCAGCCGGTGGAGTGGCGCTGGCAGGCGCAGCTTCGGTAGCGACCGGCGGCACTGGCTCAGGCTTGGCTTGCGGAGCTACCGCTACGGGTTCATTCTGGCCCTGTAGCGAAGTATCTACTTCATATCCGCCGCCTTCCCATTCAATTTTGCCTTTTAATTTCAGTGGCGCGGTAAAGCTGGCAGGTTTCTTTGTGTTCGGATCATCTGGGGGCCAAATCGGAATCGTGCGTGTTTCATTAGGGAAGATGGGTAATGACGCTATCGTAAAATCAAGCGAGTGGCCCTGGCTGTCAGTGCCTGCCAGTATGCCTTCCGGACGTCCGTGTGCATTACCGCCGTTATAAAGGGTTGCCACCGGCGTAGCGGTTCCGTTCACCTGTGCCAGGCTGATGCCGCGAAACTCCAGTTTCGGGCTGGCGTCACCGACGACCACATAGACGATCACCGCGATTCTGCCCTGAATGGGAAATTTAATGTTTCCCGCTGTTGCCAGAGTATCTTTATCGGGGGCGGATTCTATCAGCAGAGCAAAACGGCATTCACCAGTGGGCGCGTCTGCGGGCACCTGTATTTCAAAGCGATATTTTTTGGTGGCTTGTGGCGCCAGTTTCAGCGTGCGCCGTTCGATACGCACCCACGGGCGGCAGCTTCCCGGCCGCAGTTCTTCAGGGTGGATGACCGTACCGCCTTCAGGGCTTAAATCCCAATCTGCCGAGCGAATCTGATAGTCGCCGAGGGCGGTGTCATCATT
>JAYTIZ010000086.1:0-4127 GCA_043731445.1 Gammaproteobacteria bacterium
CCCTTTCGAGAAGCTGGCAAAGCTCAAGGCGGGCATCACTCCTCCCGCTGACAAACAAGCCATCATCATGTCTATCGGGGAACCGAAACATGCCGCGCCCAGTTTCATCGCCGAGGAAATCTGCACGCATCTGCACGGCTTATCCAGCTATCCCACCACCCGTGGCAGCGTAAACCTGCGCCAAGCCATTGCGGACTGGCTCAACTGGCGCTTTTATTTAAAGCCCGGCAGTCTGGATGTTGAACGCCATATACTACCCGTGAACGGTACGCGTGAGGCATTGTTTTCTTTCGCGCAGTGCGCCGTTGACCGTGCTCGCAACCCGCTTGTGCTCATGCCCAATCCGTTTTACCAAATTTACGAGGGTGCAGCCCTGCTGGCCGGAGCTCAGCCCTGGTTTCTAAACACTACTGCCGCAAATAACTTTATTCCGGATTTCGACAGCGTGCCAGAAGCAGTCTGGCAACAGTGTCAACTCCTCTACCTCTGCTCACCAGGCAACCCCAGCGGGGCCGTGCTGGATGCAGCGGTTTTACACAAACTCATTCTGCTTGCCGATCAGCATGACTTTATCATCGCTGCTGACGAATGTTATTCGGAAATCTATCTGGATGAAGACAAGCCCCCTACCGGCCTGCTCGAGGCCTGCGCCCAGTTAGGACGCGATGATTACCGGCGCTGCATCGTGTTTCACAGTCTGTCCAAACGCTCCAGTGTGCCCGGCATGCGTTCCGGTTTTGTGGCAGGTGATGCGGCCCTCATAGAAAAATTTCATGCCTATCGTACTTACCATGGTTGTTCCATGCCGCCCGCCACTCAGGCCGCCAGCATGAAGGCCTGGCGCGATGAAAACCATGTGCGCGAAAACCGCCGTCTCTACCGTGAGAAATTCGATAGCGTGATCGCCTGCCTTGCCGAGGTCACAGCCGTTGAACGCCCGGCAGGCGCTTTTTATCTATGGTTACAAACGCCGGTGGACGATCAAGTTTTTGCGCGCGAGCTGTTCGCCCGTCATAATATCACCGTACTCCCCGGCAGCTACCTGTCGCGCGTGGCACACGGCAGCAACCCCGGACAAGGCTATGTGCGCATCGCCCTGGTAGCACCATTTGAAGAATGCCGGGAAGCTGCACTGCGCATACGCGACTTTATCACCACTCTACAATAGCAATGGATCTACTATGAGCACTATGCAGGACATCATCGAACAGGCTTTTGAACAGCGCGCCCAGATTACCCCTCAAAATGCAGATAAAAAAGTCCGGGAAGCGGTCGCCGAAGCGCTCAACGCGCTGGATACCGGCAAGCTGCGTGTTGCAGAAAAAAGGAACGGCGCCTGGCTAGTCAATCAGTGGCTCAAGAAGGCAGTGCTATTGTCCTTTCGCCTGGAAGACAATCAAATCATTAAGGACGGCTATACGAATTATTACGACAAGGTCGCCCCTAAGTTCGCCGCTTACAAAGAAGAGGATTTCCGCAGCAGCGGCGTGCGCGTGGTGCCACCGGCGGCGGCACGCAAGGGTTGTTACATCGCTCCCAACGTGGTGCTGATGCCTTCTTATGTGAATATTGGCGCCTATGTAGACAGCGGCACGATGGTGGACACCTGGGCCACGGTCGGCTCGTGTGCGCAAATCGGCAAAAACGTGCATCTCTCCGGCGGCGTGGGCATCGGCGGTGTACTCGAACCGGTGCAGGCCAATCCCACGATCATTGAAGATAACTGCTTCATCGGTGCACGCTCCGAGGTGGTAGAAGGTGTCATCGTCGAACAGGGTTCCGTGATCTCGATGGGTGTCTACATCGGCCAGAGCACAAAAATCTTCAATCGCATGACGGGTGAAGTCAGCTATGGACGTATACCGGCCGGTTCAGTCGTCGTATCGGGTAACCTGCCCGCTAAAGATGGCAGCTACAGCCTGTATTGCGCGGTCATCGTCAAACAGGTAGACGAAAAAACTCGCAGCAAAGTAGGCATCAACGAATTACTCCGCGATATCTAAAGCGGCCGACCGCTAATGAACGTGGTATATGGCATTACAAACTGTGACACGGTCAAAAAAGCCCGCACCTGGCTGGAACAGCAAGGCGTTGATTATCGCTTTCATGATTTTCGCAAAGAGGGTCTGGATAAAGAGCTGCTGCAAACTTTTATTAAAACATTGGGCTGGGAAGCGCTACTCAATCGCAGCGGCATGACGTGGCGCAAGTTACCGGAAAAAGATAAAGCTGATCTTAACGAGAAAAAAGCGGTGTCGTTAATGCTTGATAAACCCACCATTATTAAGCGCCCGGTACTGGTCGCGGGAAAAAAGCATCATGTCGGGTTCAGTGAGAGCGACTATCAATCCCTGTTTATGAAAAAGAAATGAAATGTCCGACACCTTAGAATTACTCAAAGAACTCATCGCGCGTCCTTCGCTCACACCGAATGATGCGGGTTGCCAACAGGCCATCGCCGCACGTCTTGCGCCGCTAGGCTTCCATATTGAACACCTGCGCTTTGGTGACGTGGATAATTTATGGGCACGGCGCGGCAAGCAAGGGCCGTTGTTCGTCTTTGCCGGCCATACGGATGTTGTTCCTACCGGTCCGCTGGATCAATGGCACTCCGACCCCTTCACACCGACTCTGCGCGATGGTTATCTATATGGGCGCGGCGCCGCCGATATGAAAGGTGGCATCGCGGCAATGGTCACTGCGGTAGAGCGCTTTTTAGCGGAGTATGCGAATCATCAAGGCTCTATCGCCTTTCTTATCACCAGCGATGAAGAAGGCCCCAGCATTGACGGCACCGTCAAAGTGGTTGAACACCTCGAAGCGCGTCGTGAAAAAATGGATTGGTGCCTAATCGGTGAACCGACCTGTGTAAAGACCGTCGGTGATACCATTAAAAACGGACGGCGCGGCTCTCTCAGTGGCAAACTTGTCGTGCATGGCACGCAAGGTCATGTCGCCTATCCCCATCTTGCCGCAAATCCCGTTCATCTGTTTTCCCTAGCACTGGCCGAACTCTGCGCACAGCAATGGGATCAAGGCAATGAATTTTTCCCGCCCACCACCTTCCAGATTTCGAATCTGCACGCAGGCACGGGGGCTGATAACGTCATCCCCGGCGATCTAGATGTGCTCTTCAATTTTCGCTTCTCCACCGAGGTCACTCCCGAACAGCTCAAGGCGCGTGTCGAAACCTTATTAAGAAAGCATAACCTGAAATTCGAACTGGACTGGCGACTCTCCGGCCAGCCTTTCCTCACACCGAAAGGCGTATTAGTAGATGCCGCGCAAAAGGCCATTAAAGAAATCGCCGGTATCGAAACAGAACTCTCCACCTCTGGCGGCACTTCCGATGGTCGCTTTATTGCCCCTACCGGCGCGGAAGTACTGGAAGTCGGTGTGGTCAATGCCAGCATTCATAAACTCAATGAGTGTGTAAAAACAGATGAGCTTGATATGCTGAGTATGATTTACCAACGGATACTGGATAAATTATTAACTTAGAAGTTTAAGGTGAGGATTTTTTATGAATCTAAAAAGCTTGTTCCAAACATTAGTTGACGATGCGAAGAGCCGCATCAAAGAAGTCGGTGTTCAGGATGTCGCAACTCCTATTAGCGGCAAAAAACCTGTGCTGATTGACGTACGCGAAGAGAGTGACTGGAAAGAGGGTCATGCTCAAGGCGCCATTCACCTGAGCCGCGGCATTATCGAACTGAAAATCGAAGACAGGATTCCGGATTTAAGCACACCTATCATTTGTTACTGTGGCGGAGGCAGCCGCTCTGCTTTGGCCGTAGATAGCTTGCAGAAAATGGGCTATACGAATGCAGCTTCTTTAATTGGCGGATTTAAAGCGTGGAAGGATTCGGGAAATCCTGTTTCTAAAGACTAATTCACAAGTAGCCTGGATACAGCGTAGCAAAATTCAGGTACTGTACTACTTAAACCAACCAAGTTCGATTTCGCGGCGCTCAACCTACCCTATCGTAGAAGTATAACCGGCGCTGCGCGATAAAACCGCGTAGCGCACGTGTGACTGCCGGGTTAGGCAGCTTCATTGATGAGTCGGAGTGCTATACCAATATCGGTACCCACTATCGCACGCTCGCTCTTGTGATGCTCGACCG
>JAYTIZ010000087.1:0-13925 GCA_043731445.1 Gammaproteobacteria bacterium
GAAAAATCTGTCCACAACGCTTACCACTACGAGGCCCGCGCCTTTGCGACTACTATAGGGGATGTCAGCCTTACGACATATTTTGAATGCAGGCTAGCATCTATTGAGCAACAAATGAATGGATACGAAATATCGTGACCTCCTAAACTTAAAACCGCAGGGGCGCAATGCGGGGCCAATCGGCTTTATCTTTCGCAAGGCACAAAACAATTTCTGAATACGGCCAAACTTCGCGGTTTTTTAGCCTAGATTCCTCACTTCAGCTCCTTGCCCAAACGAAACAGATACGCTAGAATTGTAAAACATTGTTTTACATACAGGGGCCCCCATGCTCAAAACTATCTCTAAAATCGGCAATTCGCAAGGCTTGATCTTGGATACCACGCTGTGCGAACTCACTGGATTAAAAGCTGGTGACCAGGTCAACGTGACCGTGCACCCGGGCGGGTCGCTGATTATTACACCTATCAACGATTCCTTACCTGCGAAAGAAGTGACGGCTGTCATCAACAAGACTGTTAATGACTATCGCAAGACATTGCGTAAGCTGGCGTGAGTGTAACGCCTGACACCTGCGTCCACCTGACAGTGGATATAGTGAAGGAAATCCATGTAGCGGTACTGGAGCAGTTTGGCGGCTCACCGGGTGTACGTGATGAAGGTTTGCTGGCCTCTGCCGTGGCAGCGCCGCAGGCAAGCTTCGGTGGTCAATCGCCGTTTAAGGACGTGGTTGAGGTCGCTGCGGCTTATCTTTTCTATCTATGCCGCAATCATCCCTTTATTGACGGCAACAAGCGTGCGGCAATGACCTCTGCGATCGTATTGCTACGGCTGAATGGTATAGAGCCATCACCAGATAGTGACGCCTGGGAAGCGCTGGTGCTGGACGTGGCGGCGTCGCGGCTGGATCGGGAGCAGACTACGGCCCGCCTGGGTGAGTTGTTTGCTACCTGATTACCACCGCAAGCTACCTATAGGTTAGAATACGCCACACGCATAGCGCACGCAGTCTCTCACTTACGCGGTACATTATTTTCCACCCTTCCCGAATATTAACGAGTTACCCCACTCTAAACGCTTCGTTGCTCAGCGATTCGCATGCGCGTCTGGGTGGCAGACCGCTTATCTACTGATAGTAAAGGGAGTTTGATTAACACAATGGGCCTTAAAAATTGGATTCGATCGGACTTCAAAACGTCAAACTATGTGTCGGGAATACTGGTGTTGGTGGGGGTTGTGGGTCTGATCATCAACATCATAGCCAATGGAGCCGCCGCATTGGGCGATGACATCACGCCGTTGCTGATTATGCTCAGTGTTGCAGGGGCTGCCTTATTCATGATAAGCCAGGCACGGAAATAATTGGGCAACACTTTGGACGATTCACAGCAGATCAATACGCTCGTGCAGGCCGCGCCCGCAAGCAAACCTACCTTTCTGTTAGTCATTGCGGTGTTCAAGCTCATTAAGGGTTTGTTGCTGGTGGCAACCGGTGTGGGCGTTTTAACGCTGTTGAATAAAGACCTCGCTGCAGAAGCCGCCAACTGGATTACCGCGCTGCAAATTGATCCCAACAACCATTTTATCCTCAGCCTGATGGACAAACTCCCCTTGCTGACCAAGCATCGGCTGGAACAAATCAGCGCGGGTACGTTTTTCTATGCCAGCCTGCTGCTCATCGAGGGAGTGGGGTTATGGCTGCGCAAACGCTGGGCTGAATATTTCACCGTGATCGTGACCAGCTCGCTCATCCCGCTGGAGATATACGAAATCATCCAGGGCGCCAACGTGCCTAAAATAGCTTTGCTCGTGATCAACATCATCGTGGTGTGGTATTTAATCGGCAGGTTAAAACTAAAGCTGGAAACCAACTGATGGGCTTTCCACCACTCTATCTAGCCCTTAATTCCGAGATAATCAGGTGATGGAGCATACATATGTTTGAACAACGCAAGGCAGCATTATTGCCCCGACGCATTTTTCTGGCGCGGCTAGCTAAACATATCGGAATTGGATTCTTGACCATCGCGATTTCCCTGGGCGTGGGTATGCTGGGTTACCATCACTTCGAAAGCCTTACCTGGATAGATGCCTTCGCCAATGCTGCTATGATCTTGTCCGGCATGGGGCCACTGGGGACATTACAAACCACTGCGGGAAAATTATTTGCTGGCTTTTATGCTCTTTATAGCGGTCTCGCGCTTATCACCATTGCAGGTGTGATCCTTGCGCCCGTGGTACATCGCTTGATGCACAAGTTTCATGTAGATGCGGGCTCAGAAAAGAAGAGCTAGGCTAGTAAAATTCCGTAAATGCATATAAACCTGTCCCTGCTAATCTTCCAGATAAGTATAGCCTCGCAGCCCGGCGTTGAGCTCTTCAAGATAGGTCGCGCGTTGCTTCGGGTCGAGCTTGACCGCGCTGATTTTTTTGTGGAACGACGCTAGCAGGTCTTCGGCGTCGAAATGCACATAGCTGAGCACATCCTCTACCATGTCTCCGCGCAAGGGTTGCACAAGATGATGACCACCATCTGATGTCAGTTCCACATGTACCGAGTCGGTATCACCGAATAGATTGTGCATGTCTCCCAGAATTTCCTGATAAGCACCCAACAGGAAAATACCTAATAGATAGGGTTGCTCGGGAAGAATACTGTGCAACAGCAAACTCGTCTCTACTCCCTCACCGTCGGCATAGAGATCAATACGTCCGTCGGAATCGCAAGTGATGTCTTGCAGCGCGGCGCGGCGCGTGGGCACCTCGTCCAGGCGGTGCAGCGGCATGATGGGGAAAATCTGATCTATGGCCCAGGAATCCGGCAATGACTGGAACAGGGAGAAATTGCAAAAATATTTATCGGCGAGTTTTTCATTCAACTCATCCAGCACTTCACGCTGACTGCGCGAACCCGTTTGCAACAGCTCGCGGGTCTTCCAGCAGATGGCAGCATAAATCTGTTCGGCACGGGCACGCTCAGCCAGGCTTAAGGTACCCTGCGTGAACATCTCGTGGGCTGTAGCGATACCGTGCACAGCCTCGTGATAAACCTCTACCGCTGCCAGGCTGGAGAGGCCATGTAATCCTTTCCAAAGTTGTTGAATGACCTGAGGCTCATCGGCGCGTGCGGGCACTACGGCTGCCTGAGTAACCATCTGCTCGTTGTCTATCACGTTAGTAATGAGCATGGCGTGATGGGCCGTCATGGCACGTCCCGACTCGGTAATAATATGCGGATGCGGAAGATCATGTTTCTGACACACTTCATACAGCGCGTGCACGACGTTATCAGCGTAATCCTGCACACTGTAATTCATCGAACAGAAGTTGCGCGAACGCGTGCCGTCGTAGTCCACGCCCAGCCCGCCGCCAACATCCACGCACTGGATCATCACATCCTGCCGGTGCAACTCCGCGTAATAGCGCGCGCATTCACGCATACCGAGCTGAATGTCGCGGATATTGGCGATTTGCGAACCCAGATGAAAATGCAGTAACTGCAAGGCATCGAGCATACCGGCAGTGCGCAGATATTCAATCACGCGCAATACCTGCGCAGATGAAAGACCAAACTTGGATTTTTCTCCGCCGGTGTTTTGCCATTTGCCCGCGCCGATCGAAGCCAGCCGCACGCGTACACCAATCAGCGGGGTGACGTTGAGCTTCTGCGCCTCTTCGACGATCAACTCCACCTCGGAAAAGCGCTCCACGACAATATAGACACGATGGCCGAGCGCCTTGCCGATCAGCGCCAGACGGATATATTCACGGTCTTTGTAACCATTGCATATCACCACACCACCGTCTTGATCGGACTGCCCCAGCACTGCCAATAGCTCAGGTTTGCTGCCCGCCTCCAGCCCTACCCTGCCCTGCCCATGTTTTAGAATTTCTTCCACCACGCGGCGCTGCTGATTGACTTTGATGGGGTAAACCGCGCTGAAACTACCTTGATATTTGTCCGCTGTCATCGCACTGGCAAAGGCCGCACATAAGGTATTTACACGCTCATGCAGGATGTCCGAGAAGCGCACCAATACTGGTAGCGAAAGACCGGCTGCTTTAATCTCAGCGGTGAGCTGGTAGATATCAATGCCCGGCTGATTAGCCTCACGCTTGGGGCGGGCGATAAGATGACCCTGGTCATTGATATCGAAATAACCGCCGCCCCAATGGGCGATGTTGTAGAGATCACGTGAGCGTTGAATGGACCAGTCTGACATTATTATTTCCTGTTTGTTATTACGCGGCCTTCCCTATATTTTGCTATTATCGCGCGTCTTTACCGTTTAACCAAACAGGAATTCATCATGGCACTGGATAATAGCTGGTTCAGCGAACAATGGGAGGGGCAGGGATCCGCCATCTCGCTCAAGGTCAACACGAAACTGCACGACGAGCAATCTGTGTATCAGCGCATCGAGATTTATCAGACCGAGTCGTTCGGCAATTTAATGACGCTGGATGGCCTGGTGATGGTGACTGACCGCGACAACTTTATCTATCACGAGATGATGTCCCACCCCGTGCTGTTTACCCATCCCGACCCTAAAAAAGTGCTTATTATCGGCGGTGGCGACTGCGGCACGCTGCACGAAGTGCTCAAGCACCCTGAAGTAGAACAGGTTTGGCAAGTGGAGCTGGATGAGCGCGTCACCCGCGTGGCCGAGCAGTTTTTTCCGGCGCTGTGCGCCTCGAACGGCGATGCCCGCGCCCATCTGCACTTTGAAGATGGCATCAAATGGGCCGCTGACGCCGCTGCCGACAGCTATGACGTGATCATTGTGGATGGCACCGACCCGATCGGCCCTGCTGCGGGATTATTCTCCGAAGCTTTTTATAAAGACTGCTGGCGCGCCCTGAAAGCCGGGGGACTTATCGTAGGCCAGAGTGAATCACCTTTGTTCCATGCCGATTTGATACATGCCATGCACGCCGCACTGAAGGCGGCAGCCTTTAAAGACGTGCGCACGCTGCACTTTCCTCAATGTACCTACCCTTCCGGCTGGTGGAGCGCTACGCTGGCGGGCAAAGACAGTTCTGTTGCAACATTCAGGAAAGACGCGGCGGCGGCAAAGAACTTCGCCACGCGCTACTACAATAAAGATATCCATCAGGCTGCTTTGGTACTACCGGAATTTTTGCAACCGTAATATTACTTCAGACCAGTATTAAATTATCCCGGTGGATCAGCTCCGGCTCATCCACATAACCTAAAAGTTCTTCGATCTTGTCGCTGGGCTGGCGCATAATCTTGCGCGCTTCGGCAGCGTTATAATTCACCAGCCCGCGCGCGATTTCTTTTCCGTTCACATCTACACAGGCGACGACTTCACCTCGCGCGAAATCACCCTGCACCGCTGTGACGCCCACCGCGAGCAGACTGCGGCCGGACTCGCGCAGCACTTTTACTGCCCCAACATCCAGCGTCAACTGACCGCGTAGCTGTAACTGTCCGGCCAGCCATTGCTTGCGCGCCACCACCGGCGCCTGGTCGGGCAGCAACAACGTGCCGAGAACGTCTCCGTTGGCGATAGCTTCTAACACATGCTCTACGCGGCCAGACGCAATAATCGTTGCCGCACCCGAGCGTGCGGCGCGCCGGGCGGCCTGTACCTTGGTTAACATGCCGCCACGGCCTAGTTTTGACCCACCACCCGCCATCGCTTCCAGCTGAACATCGGAAGCACTGACCTCGTGAATAAGTTTAGCAGCGGGATTGCCGCGCGGGTCGCTATCAAACATACCCGCCTGATCGGTGAGGATTACCATGAGTTCCGCTTCCACCAGATTCGTCACCAGTGCGGCCAGTGTGTCATTGTCGCCCAGGCGAATCTCATCGGTCGCCACGGTGTCGTTCTCGTTAATCACGGGCACCACACCAAGTTTCAGCAGTGTGCGCAGCGTACTGCGGGCATTTAGATAGCGTTTGCGGTTGGATAGATCTTCGTGAGTCAGCAGAATTTGTGCGGTGTGCAAGCCATGTTTCTGAAAGCGTGACTCATAGGCTTGCACCAAACCCATCTGGCCGACCGCAGCGGCGGCCTGTAACTCATGCAGCGCGGAGGGGCGTTCTGACCAGCCCAAACGCTTCATGCCCTCAGCGACCGCTCCAGAGGACACCAGCACCACTTCCACGCCTTGTTTACGCAGGCCGACCATCTGCTCCACCCAGGCGCTGATGGCCTTATCGTCCAGCCCACGACCTTCGTCAGTGAGCAGCGAACTGCCGATCTTGACGACCCAGCGGCGGGATTTTCCTAGGCGTAGTCTGTTAGTCATAGAGTCAGGGGAAAGGGTAAAGGGTAAAGATGCAAGTAAAATCTAAGCCGTGAACTAGCACAACTTATATTAATTCGTGGTTACTTTCCTCTTGTATCTTTTCTCTTGCGGCTGTTTGTTCCAAATATTCCATAATCCGGAAAGTTAATTCACGGCACCCTTCCCCGTTAATCGCCGAGATGGAGAAAACCGGGCCGCGCCATTTCAGACGCTTAATAATAGCGCGGCCGTGGGCTGCACGCTCATCCGCTGGTACTAAGTCGAGCTTGTTCAGCACCAGCCAACGCTCGCGTGTCGCAAGCTCGGGGCTGAATTTCGCAAGCTCACCCTCGATCGTACGCATATCCTCCACCGGGTCGGTACCGAACGGTGCAACATCCAGCAGATGCAACAACACACTCGTGCGCGAGATATGCTTGAGAAATTGTATGCCAAGCCCGGCACCTTCCGCAGCCCCTTCAATAATACCGGGGATATCGGCCACTACAAAACTGCGGTGCGCTTCCACGCTGACCACGCCCAGATTAGGGTACAAGGTGGTGAACGGATAATCCGCCACTTTGGGGCGCGCGGCAGATACGGCACGGATAAAGGTGGATTTTCCTGCATTTGGCAAACCCAGCAGTCCCACATCGGCAAGCAGCTTTAATTCCAGACGCAGTTTGCGTATCTCTCCCGGCGTGCCGGGGCTAAACTGGCGCGGAGTGCGGTTAGTGCTGCTTTTGAAACGTGCATTACCCAAACCATGAAATCCGCCCCGTGCGACTAGCAGGGTTTGTCCGGGCGTCACCAGGTCGCCCATCACTTCTTCGATATCATTATCTATGATTACCGTGCCGATCGGCACCTCGATGTAGGTATCCTCCCCACTTTTGCCGGTGCAGTCGCTGCCCATGCCCTTTTGCCCGTGCTCGGCGCGAAATTCCCGCTGATAACGGAAATCCACCAAGGTATTAAGCGCAGAGGTAGCAACCAGATAGACGCTGCCGCCATCGCCGCCGTCACCACCATTGGGACCACCGAAAGGAATAAATTTCTCGCGCCGGAAGCTTACACAACCGTCACCCCCTTTGCCGCCTTCCGCGCGGATAACCGCTTCATCAGTGAATTTCATGGCGCTATTGTAGCCGTAACGCGGGATAAAGGCAGAACGCTTTAGAAATGAACTGGATATTCTCAGGATAAGGCGGGGAAACTGTGATGTGGGGAAGGCAAAAAAAACGGCCGTCACCGGCCGCTTAATCGTACTACGGGCTTGTTATTGTTGTATCTGGAGTGACGGCCCTAACAATGGGCCGATCACCTATACCAGTAACCCTATTACTATTTAGCCTTCTTTTTTGCCGCAGGCTTCTTCTTGGCGACAGCCTTCTTCTTAGCAGCAGGCTTCTTCTTAGCGACAGCCTTCTTCTTCGGAGCTGCCTTTTTAGGGGCTGCCTTTTTAGTTGCTTTCTTTTTAGTTGCCATCTTTGTCTCCTTTCTAGTGATTAACTTCTTAATTGACTTCTTTTTCGCCGGCGCCTTTTTAGCGGCCACCGTTTTAGCAGCTACCTTCTTCTTTTTAGGTGTCCGTTTAACGGACACCTTTTTCTTCTTAGGTACCTTCTTGGCGGATACCTTCTTAACCGGTGCCTTTTTAACAGGCACCTTTTTCTTGGCGGATACTTTTTTCTTAACGGCCTTCTTAACAACTTTCTTAACGGCTGCTGCCTTAACAGCTACCGGCTTGGCAGCGACCACTGGCTTGGCCGGTTTCACAGCTGCTGCGGGCACCAGAGTGACAGTAGTCTGTTTCGGTTTCGGCAAAGTCAGAGGTAATTTCGGTGCGGGAGGTGTTTCAACAACTGGAATGGGCATTTTATTGGCCAGCACGTCGTCGGCTATCTTGCGTACGGCCTGGTAAATATCAGCGATCTCGCCCACGCCCTGCACGGTGCGCAATTTGCCTTGTTTACGGTAATAGTTAATCAACGGCGCGGTCTGTGCGTCATAAACGCGCAAACGGCTACCGATGGTTTCTTCATTATCGTCTACGCGATGGCGTAGATTGCCGCCACACTTGTCGCATTTGTCGTCCAACCGGGAGGGTGACGTGTAGATGTTGTACATCTGACCGCAGGACTCGCAGGTACGGCGTCCGGTGAGACGCTGCATGAGAATGTCGAAATCAACGTCGATCAGGATACCGGCCTGGAGTGGTTGCTTGACCTTATCCAAGGTAGCATCCAGTGACTCGGCCTGTTGAATATTGCGCGGGAATCCGTCGAGGATAAAACCTTTTTTCGCATCGGGAGCCGCGAGACGCTCTTCGATCATGGCCAGCACGATGTCGTCGGACACCAACTGACCGGAGTCCATGGCGGACTTGGCCTGCCTGCCCAAGGGGCTGGCAGCGGCCACTGCTGCGCGTAACAGGTCGCCAGTAGAAATTTGTGGAACTTTATATTTCTCGGCCAGCAGTTTGGCCTGCGTGCCTTTTCCTGAACCAGGTGCCCCTAGTAAAACTATTCTCATGTAACTTTTAATCCTGTCTGGTGTTAATTATGTGTTAATTTTTCTCACCGTCTGAGCGATTATTTTGTGAGCTGCAAGTACACTTTATTACCCAACTCACTCGTCGCACGCGATAAACTAACCTTAGATTAATGCCTCTGTCAACAAACTATGTAAAAAAAATTTCATATGGAGTATCCTTAGACAGAATTTTTTGCGGGACGCTCGACTAAAATTTCATGCACCTAACAAATAAAAAGGGTCATGCTTTGCCAAAACAGCATCGCCAAAATTCTGAGTGTCACGCGACACGCACTTCTCTATCACTCGTCATCTTCTGAAGAAATTACCTATGCCCAAAAATGCTTTTTACGCTCAATCAGGCGGCGTCACTGCCGTGATCAACGCATCTGCCTGCGGCGTTATTGAAACCGCACGCAAACACAAAAATAGGATCGGCAAAGTGTATGCCGGACGCAACGGCATCATCGGTGCGCTCACCGAAGAACTGATAGATACCAGCAAAGAATCGGCCAAGGCCATTGCTGCGCTGCGCTATACGCCTTCTGGCGCCTTCGGCTCCTGCCGTTACAAGCTCAAGGGCCTGGATCAGAACCGCGCCGAATATGAGCGCATGATTGAGGTATTCAAGGCCCACGATATCGGCTATTTCTTTTACAACGGCGGCGGCGATTCCCAAGACACCACACATAAGGTTTCGCAAATCGCCGCGACGCTGGGTTACCCCATCACCTGTGTCGGCGTACCCAAAACTGTAGACAACGATCTGCCTATTACGGATTGCTGCCCGGGGTTTGGTTCCGTCGCCAAATATGTCGCAGTGTCGATCCGCGAAGCGGGTTTCGATGTGGCTTCGATGTGCAAAACCTCCACCAAGATATTCGTCATGGAGGTCATGGGCCGTCACGCCGGTTGGATTACTGCCGCAGGCGGATTGGCCGCCGAGCAGATCGGTGATGCACCGCATATCCTGATTTTTCCCGAATTGGTATTTGACGAAGTGAAGTTTCTCGCCCGCGTAGACCAGTGCGTGAAGAAATACGGTTACTGCGCCATCGTTGTTTCCGAGGGCGTGAAGAATAAAGAGGGTAAGTTTCTGGCTGAGGCCGGTGGTGTGGATGCCTTCGGTCACGCCCAGTTAGGCGGTGTAGCCCCGGTGGTCGCACAGCTTATTAAGGACAAACTCGGCTATAAATACCACTGGGCGGTGGCTGATTACCTGCAACGCAGTGCGCGCCACATTGCCTCCAAGACCGATGTGGAGCAGGCCTACGCTTTAGGTAAAGCTGCGGTAGAGCTGGCCCTGAAAGGTCACAATGCCGTCATGCCTACTATTGTGCGTAAGTCAGATAAGCCCTATCGCTGGACTATCGGCCATGCCAAACTCTCCGATGTGGCCAATGTTGAGAAAAAGATGCCGCGCGACTTTATCAGCACCGACGGCTTCGGGATTACCGCCAAATGCCGCCGCTATCTGCAACCTCTAATCAGCGGCGAAGACTATCCGCCGTATAAAAATGGTCTGCCTGCTTATGTTAAGCTCAAGAATGCAGCGGTACCCAAGAAGCTTAAAGGCAAGTTTGAGATGAAAAAGTAACTGTAAAAACGTAGACTTTTTAATCATTCAACAGGGGAGGATATGTAATGTCTGGAGGCCTCATATTTGCGTTAGTGTGCGCCATCATTGCCATATTATATGGCGTGATATCGGTTAAATGGATCCTGGCCAAATCGCCTGGTAATCAACGCATGCAGGAAATTGCTGCTGCGATTCAAGAAGGTGCATCAGCCTATTTACAGAAACAGTACACGGCTATCGCCATCGTTGGCGTGATCCTGTTCCTGGTTATCGGCTTTGTCCCGGCGCTGGGCTGGAAGACCGCCATCGGTTTTGCGATCGGTGCGATTCTGTCCGGCGCGGCGGGCTATATCGGCATGCACGTTTCAGTGCGTTCTAATGTACGCACCGCCGAAGCAGCCCGTAATGGCATCAATGCCGCTCTGCAGGTTGCCTTCCGTGGCGGCGCCATCACCGGCATGCTCGTGGTAGGTTTGGGACTGCTCGGCGTGGCAGGTTACTACGCCGTCCTGGCTGCCATGACGCCGCAAGGTGAGGCCGTCAGTCTTGCCCCGCTGGTAGGTCTTGCCTTCGGCGGTTCACTGATCTCCATCTTCGCGCGTTTGGGCGGCGGTATCTTTACCAAGGGCGCAGATGTGGGTGCTGATCTCGTCGGCAAGGTCGAGGCGTGCATCCCTGAGGATGATCCTCGCAATCCCGCAGTCATCGCTGATAACGTGGGCGACAATGTGGGCGACTGCGCTGGCATGGCAGCCGACCTGTTTGAAACCTATGCAGTCACTATTATCGCGACCATGCTGCTCGGCAGCCTGGTGCTCACCACCGCTGGCGCCAACGCAGTGCTCTACCCATTAGTGCTGGGCGGCATTTCCATTATCGCTTCCATCGTAGGCACTTTTTTCGTAAAGGCCCGCGACGGTGGCAAAATCATGAATGCCTTGTACCGGGGACTGATCGTGGCGGCAGTGCTGTCTGCCATTGCTTACTATCCCGCTACGCAGATGTTCATGGCCGATAACGGTGCAGGCTACAGCGTCATGCAGATTTACGGCGCGGCCATTATCGGTTTAATTGTTACGGCGGCATTGGTGGTCATTACGGAATACTACACGGCCACCGAATTCAAACCCGTGCAATACGTGGCGGAAGCCTCAACGACGGGCCATGCTACCAATATCATTGCTGGGCTGGCCATCTCCATGAAGTCCACAGCGGCTCCGGTGCTCGTGATCTGCCTGGGTATCTGGGGAGCTTACAATTTAGCCGAGCTATACGGCATCGCCATCGCAGTGACCTCCATGCTATCCATGGCGGGCATTATCGTGGCACTGGATGCTTACGGCCCGATCACCGACAACGCGGGCGGCATCGCCCAAATGGCGGGACTGCCCGATGAGGTGCGCGCCGTTACCGATCCGCTGGATGCGGTTGGCAACACCACTAAGGCTGTTACCAAAGGCTATGCCATCGGTTCGGCAGGACTGGCAGCACTCGTGTTGTTTGCTGACTTCACGCATGAACTGGATAAGCACCTGGGCGGGACAACCTCGTTTGATCTGTCCAACCACATGGTCATCATCGGTCTGTAGATCGGCGGCCTGGTGCCTTATCTGTTCGGTGCGATGGCGATGGAAGCGGTAGGACGCGCGGCCAGTGCCGTAGTCGTGGAGGTGCGCCGCCAGTTCAAGGAAATTCCTGGCATCATGGCGGGCACGGCGAAACCAGACTACTCACGCGCGGTGGGCATGCTCACGACAGCGGCCATTAAAGAAATGATCGTGCCCTCGTTACTGCCTGTGCTGGTGCCGATAGTCGTCGGCCTGGTGCTAGGACCGCAGGCGCTCGGCGGCTTGTTGCTCGGCAGTATCGTGACGGGACTCTTCGTAGCCATTTCCATGACCACCGGTGGCGGTGCATGGGATAACGCCAAGAAATATATCGAAGACAACCACTTCGGCGGCAAGGGTTCAGAGGCGCACAAGGCTGCCGTGACTGGCGACACCGTAGGCGACCCATATAAGGACACTGCGGGGCCCGCAGTGAACCCGATGATCAAGATCATGAATATCGTGGCCTTATTAATCGTCCCTTTGTTGTAATTGATGCGTCGGCGGTGGGATAATCCTGCCGCCGGCCTGTTTTTCAGGCTCTTCTGTTGTCGCGCTGCTCCCCTACCGCACTTAAACTATGGCCACCAAAATACTCATCATCGAAGATGAGGTCGCCATTAGCGAAATGATCGGCTTTGCCCTGTCACGCGCGGGCTATGCCTACGAAACTGCCACCGACAGTGAAGCAGCTCATAAAAAAATCCTGGGCGAACTCCCCCTGCTCATCCTGCTGGACTGGATGCTACCTGGCATAAGTGGTATCGAGTTCGCACGACGCCTGAAAAAAGATAAACTCACCGCGCAAATCCCCATCATCATGCTGACGGCGCGCTGTGAGCCGGTTGATAAGGTGAAGGGACTGGAGACGGGCGCCGATGACTACATCACCAAGCCTTTCTCACCCATTGAATTACTCGCGCGCATCAAAGCCGTGCTGCGGCGGGTTGCTCCTCAGGCTACCGACGATGCTATCGAGATTGCCAGCTTACGTCTGGATCCCAGTAGTCATCGCGTGAGCACCGGCGGTGCGGTCATAGAATTAGGTCCGGCCGAATTCCGCCTGCTACATTTTTTGATGAGCCATCCAGAGCGCGTCTATAGCCGCAGCCAACTACTGGATCGCGTGTGGGGCACGGGAGTGTATATCGAAGAACGCACCATTGACGTGCATATCCGGCGTCTGCGCAAGGCCCTGGAAGGCCACGGACACGCCAAGCTCATTCAGACGGTGCGCGGCGCAGGTTACCGGCTTTCCCCGGAGACGTAAATGTACCCAGGCTGGATACAGGAACTCTGGTATTTCTTCGGCCTCGCCATCCTCGGCCTGATTATCGGGTTGGTCGTTGGGCATCCCTGGTTATTCCTGCTGATCGGAGTGCTGGCCTATTTAAGCTGGCATGTCATCAATCTAATTCGTCTGCAACGCTGGTTCAGCGAAGGTAAAAAATTTCAACTGCCTGTTTCGCATGGCGTGTGGGGCGAGATATTTAACGAGCTGCACCGTTTGCAGCAGCGCAACCGCAAGCGTAAACGCAAACTCACGCGTATCCTCAATCTTTTTCAGGAAGCCACAGCGGCCCTGCCAGACGCCACAGTAGTATTAAGTACTCGTGATGAAATAGAATGGTTCAATGACGCGGCGCATACCCTGCTGGGATTACGCTGGCCGCAAGATGCCGGGCAATACATTGCCAACCTGCTACGCCGTCCGATTTTTATCGAATTTCTAAGTAAGGCTGACTACTCCAAGACCATCGAACTTCCTTCGCCTATTGATCCTGGCATATTACTCACGGTGCTTATCATTCCTTATGGCGAAGAAAAGCGTCTGCTGGTCGCACGCGACGTCACGCACATCCATCGGCTGGAGCAAGTCCGGCGCGACTTTGTCGCTAATGTTTCGCACGAATTACGCACGCCGCTAACAGTCGTCAATGGCT
>JAYTIZ010000088.1:0-2537 GCA_043731445.1 Gammaproteobacteria bacterium
TTGCGTTCTCTGGCAGGGGGGCGGGTGTAAGTATGGTGTTACCAAAGCGGGTGAAGAGCAAAGCGCAACTGTAGGTGTCGAAGTGGTACAGGATTACACGATTGTGCTCAAAGATCATTGGTGCTTGCATAGTGGCGTTCATAGGGTTGTCCAGTCTGTGGTTTGGATTGTGTTACGGATTTAACGATAACCTTCTTCGCGCAACACCCGCTGCACCACCGGACGCTTTAACATCAGCTGGTAGTGGGCAAGGCAATTGGGGGGCAGGTTTATACCAATCTTGTCTGCCCAGAATTCCACGTAGAAAAGCGCAACATCGGCAATGGAAAAGTTGCCGGCTGCATACTCCCTGCCCGCCAATACATCGTTCATGATGGCGAAGGATTTATTCACTATCTCATGCCCTTTAGCTTTGACGGCTGCGTGGTCGGCCTCGTTCGGTGTGTAATTGTCGGTGGTGAAGATGCGCGTGTATCCCTGCCCGTGTATGGTTCCCACGGCATAGTCCATGATTTCGATCACCCGTGCATCACCGTCCGGGTCTCCCGGCATCAGCTTCGCCTTGGGATAGGTGCGAGCCAGCCAGTAGGCGATGGCGCCAAACTCGGTGAGGGCGCTTCCATCGTTACGCACCAGCATCGGAATGGAGGACTTTGGGTTGTACGCGACAAAGTCCGGTTTGTTGTGATCACCCGCCAGCAGGTTGACGATATAGACTTCGAAGGACAGCTCAAGTTCTTCCAGCAGGATGTGGATGCCGGTCGAACAGGAGCCTGGGGTCATGTAAAATTTCATGGTTTTTCTGTGTAGTCGTAGGTTTAAAGTGCTTGAGTTTTCTGGCTGCTTACGCCCAGATCCATGCCACGAAAGATGGAGCAACGCTTGAAGGCCTCCGTATCAGGCTGGACTTGCTTGTGGCTACAGAATTTGGCAACCAGCTTGGATAAACCCTTGATGTCACGACCAGAGGCGGAGGGGAAAATCTCCACCAGTTCATCGATCACCTTGTCATCCACTTCCAGTGCAAACTGCGTGGTCATGACTTTCCAGATTTTGCGGCGCGCGTCCTCGTCTGGCGGGTAAAATTTTATCAGCGCAATGCAGCGCGAGACGATGGCTTCGTCGATGTCGTCGACGCGGTTGGTGGTGAGGAACAGCAGGCCGTTGAAATATTCCAGCACGCGCAGGAATACGCCCACCACCGCATTCATCGTCATGTCGTCATTGCGGCGCTTGATGTAGACATCCGCCTCGTCTATCAGCATCACCGCGCCCCAGCGTTGTGCACGCGTCAGCACATCCTTCAGCGCAGTTTCCATGGCGGCGACGCTCAGCCCGAGCTGGCCGGAGTGCACGCGATACAGCGGGCGCCTGATGATCTCGGAATAGACTTCAGCGGTCAGCGTCTTGCCCACGCCCGGCGGGCCGGCGCATAACACCGTGGTGCCGCCAGATTTGCCGGCCACGATGTCGTCCATCAGCACATCCATTTCTGCGGTGAGGATGTCGATGAGGTCGGTTTGTTCCTCGGGCAAAATCAATTTGTGTTTCAGTTGCGGTTGATATTCGTAAGGGCTCATGTCATCCACATGCACCCACAGGTAATGATGCAGGTCGAGATGAAACATCAGGATGAAAGCGTGTACCGGCATCTGCGTGAACAGGCCCTCGGGAATAGTAGTTTGCGATTTCTTCACATCGTCTTCGGCATCATAGCGATTGCTCTTGGCCGCCTTGATCAGGTAGGGCGCCAGAATATCGCCGGGAATATCCAAGGTGAGGGTGCGCGAGGTCAATATGCTTTCGTCGTTGACCAAACGTGCGGTGCCGCCGCTGCTGGACAGCACCACCACATCCTTGCGCGACCAGTCGGTATTGCGGTGCGAAGCGTTGGGGTCTTCGGCAAAAAATCCCGTGCCCTTGCCGGAAAACTGTGCGCCATATTGCGCGCGCCAGTTGAAATAGCGCTCGGCGGTTTCGTCATAGGCGCGGATGAGCTCGGGCGTTTCCTTGAGGAAGCCTTTGGCTGCAAGAATTTCGCTGACGGTTTTTTGCTCGATGTCGCTGGGAGTGATCCTGATAGTAGCGGTCGCCAGCGTACCCTTTGCATTGGCCTTCAGCTCGATGAACACCTTGCCCGATTCGTCGTTGGAGTCCGGCGTAAAGTCGATGCGGCTGATCACATAGGGCAGCGGCTTGACAGTTACATTGGCGGTGAACAGCCAGCCGTGTATCGCATCCGTAACCAGATAGCGGACGATCGCCGGCAGCACGCTTTCCAGTTCCGTCGCGCTGAATCTTGTGCCGTCGCCGCTCAAGGCGCGCTGCAGCGTGGAAAGCTGTGCGGCACGCACCTGCATTTCCGGCCCCGCCTGCTGATAGAGGCTGCCCAGAAAACCCAACTCTGCTGCGGAGAGCTGGCTGAACGCGACCTCGACCTTGTTACCGAAGCGCAACTGTTCCTTCAGCGCAGTCAAGCCGGGAAATTCTGTCACCATGGCTTCGATATAGGGACGTTCGATCTCTATCTTCACTGC
>JAYTIZ010000089.1:0-6550 GCA_043731445.1 Gammaproteobacteria bacterium
GAGAAATACGCCTCGAGGTGTGTAATACCATAATGTATTTTGTAACTTATTGATCTTTATACAAGTCGAATATCAAACACGCCCTAATGATAATGACAAACGCCCCACACTAAATTGCCTATGTTTATTCGGCGGTTGTGCAATGCGTGCGTCGCTAACTAATCCGGCATGCTCCGTTTGCTATTGAGCCAGCGTGTGAGAGGTGCCCATTGTTCCAGGTCTTGCTCAACCATAGAAGGCGCCATTTCAAAAATCCCTAAACCGCGCTCGGCGGCGCGGATGTAGTTTTGGCTGTCGCGCAAGATGGCGATGAAAGGAATGTCGAGACTGCGCAGAAATTCATCGAGGGTTTGAAAGGCCAGGGTATATTCGCGGGCGCGATTGGCGACCACAGCGATTTTGGTTTCTTCGCGCGATACTCTGCCGACCAGCAGTAAATCCTTGATGAACACAGCAGCGGCACGAATATCAATCGGCGACGGCAACACAGGAATAATTACCGTTTGGGCGCGGCGCACCATATCTTTGAGTTCCTTACCGTGGACGCGGGCCGGAGCATCTATTACCAAGCGCTCGACGTTCTTAGAGATATGCGGGGTGTCTTCCCAGGCGGCAAAGCCCTTGATGGGTGGGCGATCAGCAGGCCGCGCAGCGAGCCAGTCCAAACTCGATTGCTGTGGATCAAAATCGGCGAGTGCGACAGACAGTCCCTTGGTGGCGTAATAACTCGCAAGATTGGTGGCGATGGTACTTTTGCCGCAGCCGCCCTTGGCATTCAAGATCATGATGGAACGCATGGATCCCCCCGGAGGTTTTAATTCGAAAACCTTTTATAGCACAGTCACTTGGCTGTGCAAATGCGCGCTTTGATGGCAGAGCTCAGGTTTATACTAAGTCCAAACTCTTAACACACTAATTAATCTATAAATTCAATTAGTTGGAACTTATTTAGGAAAGATATTCAAGCTCTCCCAGAGCTCGTCTACCCGCTGCTTTATCTGCGCGCTCATCGCAATGGGCTTGCCCCAGGTACGCGTCGTCTCGCCCGGCCACTTGTTTGTGGCATCCATGCCGATCTTGGAGCCAAGCCCCGACACCGGTGAGGCAAAATCGAGATAATCAATAGGTGTGTTTTCCACCAGAGTAATATCGCGCGCCGGATCCATGCGCGTGGTCATAGCCCAGATCACCTCTTTCCACTCACGGATATTCACATCTTCATCAGTGACGATGACGAATTTGGTGTACATGAACTGGCGCAGAAATGACCACACGCCGAACATCACGCGCTTGGCGTGGCCAGGATATTGTTTTTTCATGCTGACCACCGCGAGACGATACGAGCAACCCTCTGGCGGCAGATAAAAGTCGCTGATCTCAGGAAATTGCCGTTGCAGCAAGGGAATGAAAACTTCATTCAATGCCACACCCAACACGGCAGGTTCGTCTGGCGGGCGGCCCGTGTACGTGCTGTGATAGATGGGATTATCGCGATGCGTGATACGTTCCACGGTAAACACCGGAAATTTTTCGGCTTCGTTATAATAACCCGTGTGATCACCGAACGGCCCTTCCAGCGCAACTTCGTTAGGTTCGATATAGCCTTCCAGTACAAACTCCGCACTCGCGGGTACCTGCAAATCATTCGTCTGGCATTTCACCAGTTCGGTTTTTGCGCCGCGCAACAACCCAGCGAAAGCATATTCTGAAAGGGTGTCTGGCACTGGCGTCACCGCGCCCAGAATGGTAGCGGGATCGGCACCGAGTGCCACCGCGACCGGAAAACGCTGCCCGGGATGAGCAAGCTGCCAGTCGCGAAAGTCCAGCGCGCCGCCACGGTGTGCCAGCCAGCGCATGATGAGTTTATTGTGCCCGATGACCTGCTGCCGATAAATTCCCAGATTCTGCCGTTCCTTGTGCGGCCCTTTAGTAACAACCAAGGCCCAGGTGATGAGCGGCGCGACATCTTCCGGCCAGCAGGTTTGAATGGGGAGCTTGGCTAGATCAACCTCAGCAGCTTCGATCACATTTTCCTGACACGCTGCCTTGCTCACCACTTTGGGCGCCATATTCAGAACCTGCTTCAAGGTCGGCAATTTATCCCAAAGGTCTTTGATTCCTTTCGGCGGCTCCGGTTCTTTGAGGAAGGCCAGCAAGTGCCCGACTTCACGCAGTGCCGCGACAGATTCCTGCCCCATTCCCATCGCGACGCGCTGCGGCGTACCAAACAAATTTCCCAGCACCGGTATGCGGCTGCCCTTAACGTTTTCAAAAAGCAGCGCTGGACCTGCTGCATGCAGCGTGCGCTCGCAGATCTCGGTCATTTCCAGATACGGATCTACCTCGACAGTGATACGCTTGAGTTCGCCCACCCGCTCAAGCTGTGCTAGAAAGTCGCGCAGATCGTGGTATTTCATGGCGCGCCGATGGCCGCCGCATCTGCGCTCTGTGCGGCTAGTCGATCTTCCAATGTGTTTAGCTTTTCTTCAATCGCAGACGTGCTGACCATCTGAGGCTGCGACGGTTTTAATTTCTCTTTCATCTCGCGCTCCTCAATATGCCTAGCGGCACCACGGAAAGCCTCCGCAAAAGAGAAGGTATGTTGCAACTCTTCGTTAAACAGTGCATTGCCAAAATAGGTAAAGTCATTCTCGTTACCGCACCCAAAGGACGTACGGTCAGCACTGGCGGCCGTCATGATGAGCGTATGCTCATCTCTAAGCGGGTTGACATATATACCAGAATAACAGGCTGAGATGACAACGACTCGCCATTTAATTCCCGACTCATCCAGGATGGTTTTGAGCTTTGCTGGCGGCAGATCATCCAGCGACAGCGGCCAGAAATTGACCGACACACCTTCTTTTCGACCACCGTGACTGGTCAGAAATAAAAACAGGATGTCCTCATCCTTATCCATGACAGAGCCCAGGTGCTTTAACACATGGCGGAGATTACTGACTGAGGCGACAGGATTTTTCTCAACGGTTTGTGCGTTATTGATCAGTGCAACGGAACGGCCCTGGGTATCAAAGCGCCGGTCGAAAAGATTCTTGGTGAAGTTGGTCTCCTTCATAAAAACATCCTGTGAGGCATAACTACCAAACCCGACAAAGTATAAATCTGTTATCCCCGGCCGCTGCGATAGTACACCCTGTTCGAGCTTTTCCAGCATGGCAGGCTGAGCGTAAAAGACTTTCTCCACATCAATGGCTGGCCGTACTTCTTCTTGCGGCTCATCATCGCTAGGTACTTCCACCCAAAAGTTACCGGGTGTTAAATAAAACTGCGGCGCAATAGCAATGATCAGCAGAATGCACCATAAGGCCAGCGTCTTGAACCATGGCCGCTGCGTCACTACCTTAACGCATATGAGTAGAACAAGCAGGCTCCAGGCAATGATTACCCAAGGCTCATACAGTTGTATTTTCTGGCGTATGGATTCATTTTCGACATAAGGCAGCGTTTTCACTATGAGAACGGTCAACAGATAAAATACCGGCAACGCACTTTCAGCAATGACTGTTAATTCAAGCAACGCGGATGGTCTTCCAACGAAACGGGCAATTGCATATCCACCCAGTAAAAATAAACACAGGTACAAGGCAAAATCGGGTAATGCATAGAAACTAAACTCGGCTTGTGCGGACGTAGTGAAATAATCTACAAGGAATGTTCCCGCAAGCTCAAAAAAGATTAGATAAACCGCTTGATCAAGCGAGATGGAAAAATCTTCGGCGCGAACTTTGCGGAAGAGGGCAAGTTTTAAGCCAGACTTGAGGTTTTTTAAAAACCGGAACATGGGTGTAATTTCTGGCTGCGTTAACTGCTTGAGATGAGTGCGAGTCGTTTTTTATTATGATCGAAATGCCGTCTGCTAATCCTATACTCCAGCACTGGAGATGGCAAACAATTCAAGCCTGTAGATCAAACTCGGCAATTACGGGAGCATGGTCGGAAGGTCTTTCCAGCTTGCGCGGTGCCTTGTCTACCACACAGCCACGGCAATGTTCGCGCAGCGCGGGGCTGATCAGAATGTGATCTATGCGCATGCCCATGTTGCGCCGAAAAGCCATGGCCCGATAATCCCACCAACTGAAAATACCGGGCGGCTGGTCGAACAGGCGGAAACTATCATTTAAGCCAAACTTCAGTAAGCGCATGAAAGCTGCGCGCTCGGGTTCGCTCACCAGCACTTGACCTTCCCAGGCTTTGGGATCGTGTACGTCGCGGTCTTCCGGCGCGATATTAAAATCACCCAACACGACTAGCTGCGGATACACCTTTAATTGTTGTTCAATATAATCGCAGAGCTTATCCAGCCACGCGAGTTTATAAACATATTTTTCTGAGCCGACGCTGGCACCGTTGGGAACGTAAATATCCAGGACACGGAGCTGGCCGCAGGTCGCGGCCAGGATGCGCCGCTGCGGATCATCAAGATCGGGAATATCTCTGATGATCTCACTCGCTGGAACACGACTCAGCAAAGCGACGCCGTTGTAGCTCTTCTGTCCAGAAAAGGCGACCTGATAACCGGCCGCCTCAATCTCCTGCACAGGGAAACAGTCATCCGTGAGCTTGGTTTCCTGTAGGGCAACGATGTCCGGCTGTACGTCACTGAGCCACGCGAGCAGATGCGGAAGGCGCACGCGCAAGGAATTCACGTTCCAGGTGGCAATTTTTAACATAACCTCACCTTACCATCTCCCAAAAGGAGGGAGTGAAATTCAGGCAGCAATCCCGCTGTGGCGCAACAAGGCGTCAATAGTCGGTTCGCGGCCTCGGAATTCCACAAACAATTCCATGGGCTCGCGCGCACCACCCTGTTCGAGAATAGAGTGTAAAAACTGCTGGCCCGTCGCCTGATCGAACACACCGTTTTCTTCGAACTTGGCAAAGGCATCAGAGGAAAGCACTTCGGCCCATTTGTAACTGTAATAGCCTGCCGCATAGCCACCAGCGAAGATGTGCGAAAAGCTGTGAGTGAAGCGGTTGAACGCGGGCGGCGTGAACACCGATACGGTATCACGCACCTCGTTAAGAATTTCTGCTACGCGCGCGCCTTTCGCCGGATCATACTCAAGATGTAAACGGAAATCGAAGATCGCGAATTCCAGTTGCCGCACCATCTGCATCCCGGACTGGAAGTTTTTCGCCGCCAGCATTTTGTTAAATAATTCTTCGGGTAACGCTTTATCCGTCTGATAATGTCCGGCGATAAGATCCAGCGCTGCACGCTCCCAACACCAGTTTTCCATAAACTGACTAGGTAATTCCACGGCATCCCAGGCAACGCCATTGATACCTGCCACGCCGATGTAATCTACCTGGGTCAGCATGTGGTGCAGACCGTGTCCGAATTCGTGGAACAGCGTCAGCACTTCATCATGCGTGAACAACGCGGGCGCTGCGCCCACCGGTGCCGCAAAATTACAGGTGAGGTAGGCCACTGGCGTTTGTACGCTTTGCCCTTCACGTTTGCGCGTAACACACTCGGCCATCCATGCGCCGCCACGCTTGTGCGCACGTGCGTAGAGGTCGAGATAAAACTGTCCGCGTAACTCGTTATGCCCATCGCGAATTTCGTAGAAACGCACAGAGGGATGCCAGGTTTCTACGCCCTTAACCTCGCTGATGGTCAGTTTATACAGGCGCTGCACTACTGCAAACAGACCCGTGAGCACACGCGACTCAGGGAAATAAGGTCGCAAATCTTCCTGCGATAGTGCGTATTTATGTCCGCGCAATTTCTCTGTGTAATAGGGAATATCCCAGGCCTCAAGCTCGGCGAGACCCAGACTATGCGCAAACTCGCGCAACTCGGCAAGCTCCTGTTTGGCCAGAGGGCGTGAGCGTCGGGCCAGATCGTTTAGAAAATCCATAACCTGCGCCGTGCTCTTCGCCATTTTTTTCGCGAGCGACAGCTCTGCGAAGTTGGCAAAACCTAATAGCTGGGCAAGTTCGTGGCGGCGTTGCAGAATTTTTTCCATTGCTGCAGTGTTGTCCCACTTTCCGGCGTTCGGGCCTTGATCGCTCGCACGCGTGGCATACGCTTCATACATCTCGCGCCGCAATGCTCGATTATCGGCGTACTGCATCACTGGCAAATAAGAGGGATATTCCAGATTAACCAGCCAGCCTTTAAGCCCAGCCTGCTCGGCGGTTTGCTGCGCCAGTGCCAGACTCGTCTCAGGTAATCCAGCAAGTTCCGTTTCATTCAGGATGTGTTTGCGCCAGCCCTGCGTGGCATCCAGCACATTCTCTTCAAACTGGGCGGTAAGGCTCGATAATTCCTGCTGAATAATTTTGTAGCGTGCCTGGCCGTCCGCATTGAGGTCAATGCCGGACAGGTGAAAATCCCGCAACTCATTATCAATGATTTTTTTCTGCGCGGCATCGAGCGTGGTATAGCCGGTACTTTCCGCAATCTGTTTATACGCACGGTAAAGGCCCACATTCTGGCCCATCTCGGTCGCGTAATCACTGAGCTTGGGCAGACAGGCGTTGTAAGCGGCGCGTAAGGCATCGGAGTTGACGACGGCGTTCA